>DAIDLB010000082.1 GCA_027449725.1 Chlamydiota bacterium | reverse complement strand
AACCCGCCAAGGGGGCGAGCCCCCTTGGAACCCCCATTTCTTTTTTTCCTGCGTTCGCAGGAGAAAAAAAAGTAGGGGTTCTAGGGGACTTGTCCCCTAGGCGGGTTAAAGGGCGGAGCCCTTAATCGACTTTATCTTCGGACTTGAGGCGGCCGGACCAGCCGAGCTTGGTGCGGAGGGTGGAAAAGTACTCATGGCGGTTGAGGTTGACGAGTCTGAACGGTTTGGAGGAGCGGCAGACGGTGATTTTGCCGCGGCTTGGCAGCTCGATCGCATCGAGGCCATCTGCTCGGACGTCGATCGACTTGTAGCGGCTTAGGTATTCGATTTCAATCTTGTGGTGGGGCATGAGGACGATCGGGCGGTTGGAGATCGTGTGAGGGCAGATGGGGGTGAGGACGATCGCTTCGAGCTCGGGGCTGATGATGGGACCGCCGGCGGCCATCGAATAGGCTGTGGAGCCGTTGGGCGTGGCGAGGATGATGCCGTCGGAGACGAAGGTGTTGACGTAGTCGCCGTCGAGGGTGATCGCCAGCTCGATGAGGCTGTAGTTTTGGGCGCGATGGATGACGATGTCGTTGACGGCCCGAAGCGATTTGCCCTGGTAGGTCGCCTCTAGGGCTAGCCGCTCATGGATCTGATAGGCGCCTTTGAGCAGATCTTCCAGGCTCTCGAAGATGTCGTCTGCCGGGATGTCGGCCATGAAGCCGAGATGGCCCAGGTTGATCCCGAGGATCGGGGCGTCGATATGGGTGAAGCGGTGGGCGATCCGCATGAGCGTTCCATCGCCGCCCATCGAGATGAGGAACTTGATGTCAGAAGGATTTGCGGCGGATAGCGGCTTGGCACCGATCCTCTCGGCTTTCTCATCTTCCGCTACGATCGAGATCCCGCGGGATTGAAAAAAATCCCGGATTTGGACTGCCAGCTCGTACGAATGTTTTTTCTTTTCGTTGGGAAAAAGGGCGATTTGCATGTGTTAGAGAAGCCCTCTTTCCAGGATAATTTTAAACCAGGCTGTGTATTGTCCCGGATTCACCAAGAGGTCATTTCGAAGATCGTCCATGCCGATCCATTTCCAGTCCATCGCTTCCAGAGGATTGAGGGTTGGCTTGCCGTCGAAGTCCCCCACGAATACGTGGTCGAACTCATGCTCGGACAAACCCTTGTCTAAAACTACCTGATAGACAAAATCAAATCTTTTTTTCAAATCGCACCGGATTCCCATCTCTTCTGTCAGGCGGCGGGAGGCGGCTGAGAGGGGAGACTCGCCGGGCCTGGGATGACTGCAGCAGGCATTTGTCCAGAGGCCGCCGGAATGGTATTTTGAGAGGGCCCTTTGTTGTAAGAGCATCTCGCCCTGCTTGTTGAAGAGAAAGACGGAGACGGCGCGGTGAAGGTCGCCAGACAGATGGGCTGCCAACTTTTCTTTTACGCCAACCTGCCGGTCGTTTTCGTCAACAAGGACCACTAATTCTTCCATGCCGTTTAGTCTAATAGCTATTGCATTTATACGGTAGCACTCCTTAGGGGGTGCCTGCAATTTAAGGGCTCGTCGATTTTCGGGATTATTTTGGCCGCATTTCGATTATTTTTTCGGGGATAATATCGACAAAAGTATATAATCCCCGAAAAAGGAATCGAAAATCGGCTTAAAAGAACCCGAAAATCGACTGAACCTTAATTTACAGACACCCTCCTAACATGTCGAGCTATGTTTGGGCGAATTCTCTTTTCCATAAAACGGAATGAATGGCTGATGTTTGGGGCCATGTTTCTGATCGTCGCCCTGATCAATATGAATTTTACCATTTTGCGCAGCATGCGCAACACCCTGGTCGTAGCCGGCGCCGGCGGTAGTGCTGCCTTTATCCCTTATTTTGAGCTCTTTGGAACTTTCCCCGCCTCGATCCTCCTCACTTGGGCGTTATCGCGCCTGATGCGCTATTGTTCCTTCCGGCGCGTCTTTTGCGTCACGATGCTCTTTTTCCTCGGGTTCTTCCTCGTCTTCACATTCGGCATCTATCCGCATAAGACGACCCAAGCCCTGCCCGAGGCAAGCGGCCTCAAGGTGATTGTGACCCATTGGCCGGAAATGGTTTTTTACATCATGTCGGAACTTTGGAAGGTGGCGCTGATCTCGGTCATTTTTTGGGGTTTTTTGAATCAAAAGCTCTCCCTGGACCAGGCGAAGCGGTTCTATCCGCCGCTTCTTTTGGGAAGCAGCGTTGGCACCA
>DAIDLB010000081.1 GCA_027449725.1 Chlamydiota bacterium | reverse complement strand
AAAAAAACAAGGGGTTCTAAGGGGACTTGTCCCCATAGCAGGGGGCTTGGGGGACGGAGTCCCCCAAAAAGGAGTTTTATATGAGAACGGCGTCGTACACGGACACCTCTTTTTGTGCAGGGAGTTATCATACTATTCCATCCGAAGAGTATCGGGAATTGGAGGCTGCTTTGGCCAGCTTTCCATCGAACATTTCTTGCACTAACGTGCGTGTTGATTATAGTTTGATCCGTGAAGATGGCGCCCGCTGCTCGATCCGCTATTTCAAAGATAAGGTTCCGGCTGAAGAGCTGCTTAGGGTGCTGAGATGCGCTCCGCCAAAAAAAAACGATCCTCTTACCCTGGATGAGGTACAAAGATGTTGGATGCTGAGCCCACAAGACAAAGTGTAATGCATTCCGTGCTCCGCGAGCGGTTCGGCTTCGACGCCTTCCGCCCGGGGCAGCTGGAGGCGCTGGAGACTCTTTTTACCTCCAAGCGCCTTCTCTGCATCCAGCCAACGGGGCGCGGCAAGTCGCTGCTCTATCAGCTTCCGGCTTGCCTCTTGGGCGGGATCGTCATCGTCATCTCGCCGCTTCTCGCCCTGATGCGCGACCAGGCGAAGCAGCTCAAGGAGCGCTTCAAAATCCCGGCCGCCTCGGTCAACAGCGACCAGACGCCGGAGGAGAATGACGCAGCCCTGCAGGCAGCTGCAAACGGGAAGATCAAGATCCTCTTCCTCTCTCCCGAGCAGCTCGACAATGTCGACCGGTTCGCCTTTTTCCTTTCCTTGCCGATCAGCCTCATCGTCATCGACGAAGCGCACTGCATCTCATCCTGGGGCCACGATTTCCGCCCGGCCTTTCGGCAGATCCTGCCGTTTGTGAAGGCGGCCGAAGCAAAATCTGAAGAGCTGTTTGTTCTGGGGCTGACGGCGACAGCGGGAGCGAGGGTCGAAGAAGACATCTGCAGGCAACTCTTCTCGGAGAAAAAGCCGGGGCGGGCGCTCCGCGAGAGCATGGACCGACCGAATATCGCGCTATCGGTTTTGCAGGTAGCGGGCATGGCGCCCAAACTCGCCCTCCTGGAGGAGATTGTTAAGGCGCAGACGGGCGCCCTCATCTACTGCGCGACGAGAGAAAATACGGAACTCGTCGCAGAATTTCTCCAATCGAGAGGGGTTCATGCGATAGCCTATCATGCGGGGATGGAGCCGGAAGAAAAGCGGCGCCTCCAGGAGGCGTTCATGCAAAACGAGTTCCGGGCGATCGCCGCGACCAACGCGCTTGGGATGGGGATCGACAAGCCCGATATCCGGCTGATCGTCCATTTCGACATCCCCGGCTCGATCACAGCCTATTACCAGGAGGTGGGCCGCGCGGGACGCGATGGCCTGGCCGCGCGCGGCATCCTCCTCTTCGATCCGAGCGACCGCGACGTCCAGGAGTACTTTATCCACTCGGCGGTACCGGACGAAGACGATTTCAACAAAGTGCTCGAAGCGGCCGACGGGATCGGCCTGATCGCCATCAAGCAAAAGACGGGGCTCCACCCCACGCGGGTCAACGTCGTGCTGGCCGAGCTGGTCGAGCAGCAGTTCATCGTAAAAAAAAGCGTCGAGAGAAAACAGGTCTACTGCCGCATAGAGAGGCAGGGAAAGCCTAACCTTGGCTCCTACGAGCAGCAGCGCGAGGTGAAGCTCCGCGAGCTCCATGCCATGCTCCGCTTTGCCGCTGATGCTCCCGGCTGCCGCATGCAGATCCTCCGCAAGGCTCTGGGCGACACGGCGGCGCCCCCCTGCGGCCGCTGCGATCTCTGCCGCCCCGACCCTCAGCCTGCCCAAGAGAGAGATCTTTCTTCGATCAACAGCTGGCTGGCCCAAAGGCCTGTTTCCATTGCGGGATCGCGGACATCCGGTCTTTCCGACGGGATCAGCCTCTTCGATGCGAGGCTCCGCTCGCCTTTCTTTTGCCGCTTCATGCGCTCTCGCCAAGAGAGCCTTGAGGTCGACCCCGAACTGCTTCAACTCCTCGAAAAGCACTTACAGCGTACGAAGATTGGGTCCATCATCCCGCTGCCGTCCAAAACCTGGAAGGCAAGGACGGAATTTGCAAAAGCTCTCGCTCGGCGGCTAAACGTCTTCTGCGATCCCGACCTTCTAACCTGGAAAGAGGCGCCGGCCAAACGGCAAGGCGAGCTTCTCAATAACGATCAAAGAAGAGCCAACGTCGAACAGACGATGCAAGCCACAGGCGCCCTTCCGCCCGGGCCGCTCCTCCTCCTCGACGACTACACCGGATCGGGGGCTACGCTGCGCGAAGCCGCCCGAGCGCTCAGAGAGCAGGGCGGGCGCGGCCTAGAGCTAATCCCTTGCACCATCGCCGCAGTCAAGTGGCGCCTCGGGAAGAGCGGCTTTGTTTAATGAGAAATTGGGGACGGAGTCCCCAAACCCCTCCTAAGGGAACAAGTCCCCTTAGAACCCCCTGTTTTTTGTTCCACTCCGTGGAACAAAAAACAGGGGGTTTAAAGGGGCTTGCCCCTTTAACAGGGGG
>DAIDLB010000080.1 GCA_027449725.1 Chlamydiota bacterium | reverse complement strand
TAGTACCGGCTGGTTCGAGTACCCAGGCGGGCCAAAGCCCACCGCAATGGTTCTGTTTTTAAAAGAATACGATTTTCAGTCTCTCACTCGAGGTTGAGGAGCGCGTCGATGAAGGCGGGGGCGTCAAAGGGTTGAAAGTCTTCGGCTGCCTCTCCCGTGCCTGTCCAGAGGATTGGAATTTTGAGTTCTTTTTGGATGGCGACGGCGATGCCGCCTTTTGCCGAGCCGTCGAGTTTGGTGAGGATGAGGCCGGTGAGGGGAGTGAAGCTGTGGAATGCTTTGGCCTGGTCGAGGGCGTTTTGTCCAATCGTCGCGTCGAGGACGAGAAGGGTTTCTTGAGGGGAACCCGGGATTTGCTTGTCGCAGATCCTGCGGATCTTCGCGAGTTCTTGCATGAGTTCAGTTTTTGTTTGGAGCCGTCCGGCGGTGTCGATGAGAACGACGTCTGCTCCGCGTGCTTTGGCGGCGGCCAGGGCGTCGAAGGCGACGGCGGAGGGGTCGCTGTTAGGCTGGGACTTGATGAGGTCGGCGCCGATGGCCTTCGCCCAGCGCTCGAGCTGTTCGACGGAGGCGGCGCGGAAGGTGTCGCCGGCGGCGATGACGACTTTTTTCCCCTGTTTGCGGTAGTGGGCGGCGAGCTTGGCAAGGCTGGTCGTTTTGCCGCTGCCGTTGACGCCGACGATCAAAATGATGTGAGGAGAGGCGGGCGGAATGGGGAGAGGGGGCTGGAAGAAGCGGAGGAGGGAGGCTCGGATCTCTTGCAGGATTTTATCGCTGGGGAGGTCGGGGTTTTTTTTGAGGAGGGCGCGGATTTGTTCTACGAGTTCGGCAGAAAGGGGGGCGCCGAGGTCGGCCTCATAGAAGAGGCTCTCGAGCTCTTCATAGGACGCTTCGTCGATCTTGGCGCCAAAGAGAAAGCGGATCTTTTGGCCGAGGCGCGAGCCGATTTTCTTGAAAAACTGAAACATCCCATTGCCTGAAAACCCCATTCTAACAGATAAGGGGAATGAGGATCAATGAATCTCCACGAGTACCAGGCTAAAGAAATTTTGCAGCACTACGGCGTCGCTGTCCCTCCGTTTGCCGTTGCGGCGAGCGTCGAGGAGGCGATAGCGGGGGCAGCTCTGCTCCGCCTCGAGAAGGCGGTGATCAAGATTCAGGTGCATGCGGGCGGGCGTGGCAAGGCCGGCGGGGTCAAGTTCGCGAAAAACCGCCATGAAATCGAGACCGTTGCGAAAGCGCTCATCGGTATGAAGATGGTCAACCGGCAGACGGGCCCCGAAGGGGTCGTCGCCTATAAGGTGATCATCAGCGAGCCGGCCGATATCGCCAAAGAGTACTATATCGGCGCTCTGATCGACCGGAATAGGGCCGCGCCTGTCCTGATCGCTTCGCCCGAAGGGGGCGTCGAGATCGAGGAGGTGGCGGAAAAGTCGCCGGAAAAGATTTTAACGATGCCCTTTTCGTTCGACGGCAGGCTCCGCCCTTATCAAATTCTGCGGCTGACGAAATTCATGGGATGGACGGGGGATCTGGCCAAGCAGGGGGCAGCCCTGGCGCAGCGACTCGCAAAGTGCTTCATCGATAAAGACGCAGCGCTCCTCGAGATCAATCCGCTTGTCCTGACACCGCAAAACCAGCTTTTGGCTCTCGACGCCAAGATGAGCATCGACGACAACGCTCTCTTCCGCCAGGCGGATATTGTCAAGCACTTCGACCCGACGCAGATCTCTCCGCAGGAGGCTGCGGCCAAGGAACATGATTTGGCCTATATCGCGATGCACGGCGAGATCGGCTGCATGGTCAACGGCGCGGGGCTTGCGATGGCGACGATGGACATCATCCAACTGCATGGAGCAGCTCCGGCAAACTTTCTCGATGTGGGCGGCAGCGCGACGAAGGAAAAGGTGGCCGAAGGGTTTCGAATTATTTTGTCCGATCCGAAGGTGAAGGCTGTGCTGGTCAATATTTTCGGCGGGATCATGAACTGCGCGACGATTGCCGAGGGAGTGATCCATGCGGCGAAAGAGCTCAACATTGCGGTGCCGATCGTGGTCCGTCTAGAGGGGACGAACGTGCAGGAAGGGAGGCGCCTTTTTGCGGCAAGCCACCTCAAGATTGCAAGCGCGGACAGCCTGGAGACGGCGGCCAAGATGGCGGTTGAAGCGGCAAGGGGCAGGTAGGGCATGGCGATCTTGATCCATAAAAAAACGCGCGTGATCGTGCAGGGGCTCTCGGGAAAGGCCGGCCGGTTCCATGCGGAGCAGTGCCTGGAATATGGCACGTTGGTAGTCGGCGGGACTACGCCCGGCAAGGGGGGGCAGGAGACGCTCGGCCTTCCGATCTTCGATACGGTGCATGAGGCGAAGCAGGCGCTGAACCCGGATGTCTCTTTGATTTTTGTTCCGGCGCCTTTTGCCGCCGATGCGATTTTGGAGGCGGAAGACGCTCAAATTTCGCTTATCGTCTGCATCACTGAGGGGATTCCGGTCCGCGATATGCTTGAAGTAAAGCGCGTTTTGAGTCAATCGAAGCACTCGAGGCTCATCGGCCCGAATTGCCCGGGGCTCATCACGCCCGGAGAGTGCAAGATCGGGATTATGCCCGGCTATATCCATCAAAAGGGGGCTGTCGGGATTGTTTCGCGATCGGGCACGCTGACCTACGAAGCGGTTTGGCAGACGACGCAAAACGGTCTCGGCCAGTCGACCTGCGTCGGCATCGGCGGCGACCCGCTCAACGGAACCAATTTCGTCGACGTTCTGGCGCTCTTTGAAAAAGATCCCGAGACAAAGGCAATCCTTCTGATCGGCGAGATCGGGGGAGATGCGGAAGAAGAGGCGGCTGCCTGGTATGCGAAGCATGGGAGCAAGCCGCTTGCCGTCTTCATTGCCGGAGCGACGGCCCCCGAGGGAAAGCGGATGGGGCATGCCGGCGCGATCATCTCGGGCGGCAAGGGGACGGCTGAGGCGAAGTTCGAGGCGTTTGAGAAAGTCGGCGCCGTCATCACCCGCTCTCCCGCCCAGATGGGCCATGCAGTCAAAGCGGCGATGAAGCGATGATCCGCATTCCCGGGCCGATCCCGATCTCTATCCATCCTCTTTTTTGGCTTGTCGCAGCGATCATAGGCTTGATGAATGGGCGCTCGGTCTTTGGGATGCTTATTTGGATAGGCATCATCTTCGTCTCTGTTTTAGTCCATGAGTTCGGCCATGCGTTGACGGCGGTCTGCTTTCGTCAGAAGGCGCAGATCCGGCTTGTCGCCCTCGGGGGACTTACGACCTACGAGGGGCCGAAGCTTAAATTCTGGAAGCAGTTCATCATCGTCTTCAACGGCCCTCTGGCCGGGATAGGGCTGGCCGTTCTTGCTGCGGCTTTATTGCAGATGTCCTGGGGCCCTTTGGGAAAGGGGATCTTGACGCTGTTCATGGTGGCGAACCTCTTTTGGAGCGTTGTAAACTTGCTTCCGGTGCTGCCGCTCGATGGCGGCCAGCTCCTCCGGATCGCGTTGGAAGGGTTTTTCGGCATCAAGGGATTCCGCGCGTCTCTTCTGATCGGCGCCATCATTGCAGCGCTTGTCAGCCTCGCCTTTTTCGTCATCCAGCAATTTTTGATTGGCGCGTTCCTTTTTCTTTTTGCATTCCAGAGCTTTGACAGCTGGCGGAAAAGCCGGCTGGCCACTTCTTCCGATAGGGAAGAGGCGCTGACAAAAGAGATCCTGCAGGGAGAGGAACTCCTGCAAAAAGGGGACAAGGCCGGCGCAGTGCGCCTCTTTGAAGACGTGCTTCAAAAAGCGCCCGGCGGGGTGTTGGCGGCGAGCGCGTCGCAAACTCTTGCCTTTCTTTATGTCGAGAGCGGCAAAAAAGAGGAAGCCTATCAGCTCCTCTTGGGCGTGAAAAAGCATCTGGAAGGAGAGCCCCTTGTTCTGCTCCACGCTCTTGCGGCGGAGAAGGGAAATGACGCGCTGGTTGCAGAATTGTCGGCGGAATGTTATCAATTTGCTCCGAACCAAGGCGTGGCGATGCGGAATGCAAGAGCGTTTGCCAGATTGCAGCAGCCCGAGCCGGCAGGGGGATGGATCCAGTCTGCCTGGCAGCACGGCTCTTTCGATTTGGACCGGTTTTTGCAGGATGAGGCGTTTGCCAATGTCCGGGAAAACCCCCTCTTTAGGGCCTTTGTCGACTCACTAAAGCAATGAAACTGCTCCTTCTCTTTCTTTTCCTCTCGTCTTGCGCCGTCCGCGATCAGATGGTTGCAAACAACACATTTCTCTCCGGATCGGACCGGAAGCAAAAGCAGAAGGTGATCGTACTCCAAAAAAAGCTGGAGATGGCCGAGCGGTCGCTCGCGAAATCGAAAGCCGACGTGGAGGACCTCCGCAGCCTCCTCTATGACGCCCAGCTCGACTCGATCGAAACGAGACTGGAAGTATTGGAGCGTAAGTGGCAGACCGATCCTGTCGCCCTTTCGCAGGCTCTCTACATGGAGACGGCGCGCCTTTTTCTTGAAGAGAGGGAGATCCTCTATCAAATCCTGCAAGCGGGCGTCTCTATCCACCGCGCCCAGAGCCTGATCGACCGTATCCTGCAGCTCATCACGCAGATCAACGACTGCGCTGTCCGCACTCCTTAAATATTTTAGAGAGTGTTCTTTGTTGTGCAATTCGCTTTGAGCAGCTATGCTTTTCGGGCGAATTGCGCAATTAACTTTACACGACGCCTATACCCGTTCCACCTCACAGGCACCCAAACGTAAAACGATTAAAAGCCTCTTAAATACGAAAAATTAACGCAAAGACGCCAAGTCTCGAAGACGCAAAGAAAAATGATTTATAATTTTTTTGCGTCTTCGCGACTTGGCGTCTTTGCGTTTGGGTGCCTGTGAAGTAGAAGCGCTATATACCCAAACAGCTTCGATATAAGACATTCAGTGCGGCATCATGTTGGTATCCAGATGATGCATGATCCAAATTGCGCCGATCACGATGATCAAAATGATGGAAAGCGTTGAGGCAAAGACGATGAGGTTCCAGCGAGGCCCTCTTTCGCCGAGGACATTGAGAAAGAAAATTGATTGCGCCACGCTTTGAAGTACGGCGAAGACGAGGAGGAGCGAGACGTTGGTAGTGAGGTTGAAGGGAAAGAAATCGGGGTAGGCGATCAGGGCAAAAGCAAAGAGGGTGAGGATGAGAGAAGAGACAAACCCGATGATGCGGGACGACAACTTTGCGTGCATATCTTCTTTCATGAGAGAATCCCCATCCCGTAGACAACGGAAAAAATAAACACCCAAACGAAATCCAAAAAGTGCCAAAAGAAAGCAAACCTGAGTACCTGCGAGAGGCAAGCAGGGGACAGGGGTCTTAGCCAAAGACGGAAGATTGCGACGATCATCCAGAGCATTCCTATGGAAATGTGGAGCCCGTGTGTTCCCACCAGCGTGAAGAAGGCCGAGAGGAAACCGCTCCTTTTCCAACTATCCCCTTGGGCGATTAGATGGGAAAACTCCTGCAGCTCCAGGATCAAAAACCCGGCTCCTAGAAGAAATGTCACGAAGAGCCAGAACATCATCCGCCCTCTTTGTTCCCGATGCGCGGCAAGGGTGACCAGGGAGCAGGTGAAGCTGGAGGTCAAGAGGAGCATCGTCTCGGCAAAGACCTGCGGCAGGGAAAAGAGGTCGTGGCCGGAAGGACCTCCGAACGTATTGTTTCTCAAGACGACGAAGGTGGCAAACAGCACGGCGAAAACAACTAAGTCGGTCATCAGGTAGATCCAAAAGCCAAATACCTTGATGTCATTGAGCATGGTTTTCAACCTCCTCGGCAGAGAGAGTGTATTCCGTGTGCTCGTCGAACGAGCGGAGGACGACGCAGGCAATGATGCAGGCAAGGCTGACCAGGAAAAGCCAGAGAATTTGCCATACAAGCGCAAAACCGGCAAAAAGGGCAAAGATGGATAGATAAATTCCCATGCCGGTGTTTTTGGGCAGCTCGATTTCTTCAAAGCGCCTTTCAGCTTTTTTTCCTCTTTGCTTTTGTTCCCAAAACTCTTCCAAGCTCGACACCTTGGGAAGGACGGCAAAATTATAAAAGGGCGGAGGAGACGAGGTAGACCACTCGAGCGTTCGCCCGTTCCAGGGGTCTCCGGAGGCTCTGTTTTCCTTGCGCCGTCGGATGCTGACGAGGAGCTGAAGGACTTGCACGGCCACGCCGCAGCAAATGAGTAAGAAGCCGATCATGGCCGTAGTGAAAAGGGGCTGCCATCCTGTCGCAGAGGCGTAATGGTCCAGGCGGCGGGGCGCTCCCGAAAAGCCCAGAAGGTAGAGAGGGACGAAGGACACGAAATAGCCGATATACCAAAACCAGAAAGCCGCTTTGCCGAGCTTTTCGTCGAGCATAAATCCAAAAATTTTGGGGAACCAGTAGGTGACGCCGGCAAAAATGCCAAAGAGGGCCACTCCGACGATCATCGTATGGAAATGAGCTACAAGAAACAGGCTGTTATGGACCTGAAAATCAGCCGGCGGCGAGGCGAGGAGAAGGCCCGCCATGCCCCCGATCGCAAAGATAGAGACAAACCCCATGAACCAGTACATCGGCGAGGCAAAGGTAATCCTGCCGCGCATCATGGTGAAGGCCCAGTTGAATACCTGGACCCCCGACGGGATGGCGATGAGGAACGTCATGAGGCTGAAGAAAGAATTGACGGCAGGGCCGCCCCCCATGGTGAAAAAGTGGTGCAGCCAGACGAGATAGGAGAGAAGCGTGATGGCGATCAGGGCAAAGACCATCGAAAGGTAGCCGGACACCCTTTTTTGCGAAAACGTAGACACGATCTCGGAGAACATGCCGAAGGCCGGGATGACGAGGATATAGACCTCCGGATGGCCCCAAGTCCAAATGAGGTTGAAGTAGAGCATCATGTTGCCGCCGAAGCTCGAAGTAAAAAAGTGCATGTCGAGCACGCGGTCGAACCAGACGAGAAGCGTGGCCACGGTGAGCACCGGAAAGGCGGAGATGACGAGGATCATAGCGCAAAGCGAGGCCCAGACGAAGAGGGGCATTTTTAGAAGCGTCATCCCGGGCGCTCGTTTCTTAATGATCGTCACGGTGAAATTGATCCCGGCCAAGAGGCTGCCGAGGCCGGAGAGCTGCAGGCTCCAGATGAGATAGTCGACTCCCGTGCCCGGGTTGAACTCGAGCTCCGAGAGGGGAGGGATGGCGAGCCAGCCCGTATTCGCAAATTCCCCTCCGATGGCAAAAAAGAGATTGATCAGGATCCCGCCCGCCGCCGTCAGCCAGAAGCCGAGCGAATTGAGGAAGGGGAAGGCGAGGTCGCGCGCGCCGATTTGCAGGGGGAGGATCCAGTTCATGAGCCCGAAGAAAAAGCCCATCGTCACAAAAAAGACCATGATGTCGCCATGCGACGTGAAGATCTGCTGAAAATGGCTTGGACTCAAGAAGCCCTGCGTATCTGCGGCAATGGATTGCTGCAGCCAGATCAAAGCCACATCGACCATGCCGCGAAAGAACATCAGCGCGGCAAAGATCATGTACATCGTCCCGATCTTTTTAGGGTCCGTCGAGGTGAGCCATGTATTCCAGAGCCATCCCCATCGCCTCGTCTTCGTCAGGTAAAGCGCCAGAAGCAGCCCCATGACGAGGATAAACAGAGTTCCTCCGACCGTATACCAGTGGTGGGGCAAAGCATCCAGGGTTAGCTTTCCAAACATCAATGATCCATATACTTCATCAAGATCTTGTGATAGAAGCCCTTTTCCACATGGGAATAGAGCGCGGCAGGCACATTCATTGTCGGTTTGAGCAGTTCCTCATACGCCTCATCTGTCAGCTGCAAGGGCGAGGCTTTGACCTCTTCGACCCAGGTGTCGAAATCGGATGGGCTGGCTGCTCTGACAACAAAAGTCATATCTGCATAGCCGTCGCCATTGATCTCGGCGGCCCTTCCCACATATTCGCCCGGCTCATCAGCCTGGATGTGAAGCGTCGTACTCATGCCTGCCATCGCGTAGATTTGGCCGCTGAGCTGGGGAATCCAAAAGGAGTTCATTGGAGAGTGGTCCGTAGCGAGATGGAAACGGATCGGCGTCTTTTCCGGGATATGGATGACGTTCACCGTAGCAATTTCCTCTTCGGGGTAGATGAAGAGCCATTTCCAGTCGATTGCGATCACCTGGATCTCGAGCGGCTTCCTGTCGCTTGTAATCGGACGGTAAGGGTCGAGCAGGTGGGTGGCTCTCAAGGTGAGGACCGCCATCGGGATGATTGCAATGAGCGGAAAGAGCCAAACAACCAAGGCCTTTTTCGGGGAATGTCCAGGATCGTATTTAGTTTTAGCGCCCGCGCGATGCCTCCAGGCCGCTATGTAAAAGAACGTGAGGGCGGGCACGATCACGAGGAGCATGAGGAGGAGATTTTTTTGGATCAGTTCCAGCTCCATCCGCGCCATGAGCCCTTTGGGATGGACAAGCACCGCCGTATCGCTTTTCAGGACAAAATAGACCGCGGCAAACAGGCAGGCAAAAAAGGCGAAGACAAATAAAAACTTGAACCTTCCCATGAGGGAAAGATATAGAGGGTTCTCCCATTGCTTGCAATGGGAGAACCCCCTCACCTCATCCCAGCTTCATCGTATAGTAGCGCTGGAAGTTCTGGTGGCGCACGATCAGGATGATGTGCTTGCGGCTGCCGAACTCTTTTAGCGCCTGGCTGAACTCAGCGCTGTTTTTAATGCGGAGCGGCTCATTCCAGTTCGCGGCGATGCCGGTGATCAGATATGAGGGGCGAAGGCCTGCCGCCTGAGCGGGAGAGCCGGGCTTCACCTTGGTGATCACGACCCCTTCCAAGTCCGAGGGGAGGTTCAGCTTGCCCGCCAGCTCCGGCGTCAAGGTCTCGATCTCCAGCCCCATCTTCTGGATCGTCTCCGTAGTGACGACTTCCACCTCGGACTGGCTGCCAAGGCCGATTGACAGCGTCACCGGCTTATTGCCCCTGAGCACCTTCAGCTTGATCTGGGCTCCCGGGTTCATCATCGCGATCGCATTGCGGAGCTTGGTGACGTTTTTGGCCGGCATCTGGTTATATTCCATGATCACGTCGCCCTGCTGCAATCCGCCTTTGGCCGCAGGCGAGTCCTTCAGCACCTCCGAAACAAGAACGCCCTCGGTCTTGTCGAGTCCAAGCGCCTCTGCCAGGTCCTTGTCGATCCCCTGCAAAATAATTCCCAAATACGCGCGCTGCACAGCCCCTTTGTGGATGATCTGGTCGATAACATGCTGCGCCATATGGCTTGGGATCGAAAACCCGATCCCCATATAGCCGCCGCTCCGGCTGATGATCGCCGTATTGACGCCGATGACATCGCCATTCAAGTTGAGGAGCGGCCCCCCCGAATTGCCCGGGTTGATCGCCGCATCGGTCTGGATAAAATCCTCCAGCGACGTAATCCCCAAGTCCTGTCTTCCCTTCGCACTCACAACGCCGACGGTCAGGCTCGACTCCAACGCAAACGGCGTCCCAATCGCAATCACCCACTCGCCGATCTCCAGCTCATCCGAGCTGCCGAAATTCAAATAGGGCAATCCCGTCTCCTCGATCTTCAACACCGCCAAATCGGTGCGCGGATCGGTGCCGCTCACAGTAGCCGGAAACTCTCTGCCATCATTCAACACAACCGTAATCTGCCCGGCATCCTTGACCACATGGTTATTCGTCACGATATACCCATCGGCGCTAACGAAAAAGCCCGAGCCGCCGGCCATCTGCGGCTGCTCCCTCTGCCGCTGCTCCGGCGCTCCGAATGGAATCCCAAAAAAACGGCGGAAAAACTCGTCGCCGAACGGATCCACTTGCATCTGCTGCTCGGCCGCCTGCTGCTGCACCTTGATGAAGACCGTAGCCGGCATCGCCTTCTTTGCAATCTGCGTAAAGGTTTGCGACGTCTGTTCCAGAAGATTCGCCCCCTTCTTTGCGTCCGCAAAAAGAGAGAGCGGTGAAGCGAGCAGCATCGCCGCTGCCGCCATCGAGAGTGTCTTATTCATACTAGAGTCCCCTTGGTTTTTATTAAGGGCTCCGCCCTTAACAACCCGCCAAAGGGCAAGCCCTTTGGAAACCCATTGTTTT
>DAIDLB010000079.1 GCA_027449725.1 Chlamydiota bacterium | reverse complement strand
ACAAGAGACTTTTAAGCGCGCATCGGGAGAGCGTCTCAGTGTGCGGAGCGAGATCTTCCAGTCGAAGGCGCTGTAAAGCTCTTCGCCCCGGCAGGCCGTTTGGAGCGGGCGGTTCGAGCGGCTGATTTGGCCGCAAAAGGCGCCGCTCCCTCCGATGAGATCGAACCGCAAGCGAAGCGAGAGCTTTGGCGTGCGGATCTCTACCGGATCGTCCAAGTTGAAAATTGAAGCTTTTTTGCCTGCAACGAAAAGCTCCGTTTCTTCGGAAACGTTGCAATAGACCGCAGCTTCAATGAGGTCGTTTTGCGAGACGTCAAAAGTTTCAGGCAGCTCAAAAAGGATCTCCACTCCCCTCTCCGTCTCTTCGATGTGTTGCCGTCCTAAAGCTCCGGGGATCGTCAGAGAATGAGTCGACGCCGAGCCAGCCCCGCTCCAGCGAAGCAGATTTTTGTCTTCCTGGCCGCTCGCCGCATCGGAAAAACTGAGCGCGCTCTCCGGCGTCTGTCTGATTAGCCACCCTGCGGAAAAACCCGACCAGAAAGAGGCCGTCTCTTCCCCCCTGTCCGGCAATGCAGCCAACTCGATTTGCAGAGGGTGGGGTCGATGCGGCCTGTTCGGATGCATCCACCACTCCAACAGGGTCGGTTTCGGCTCGAAGCGCTCCTGCGCCTCTTCCGCACCCGGACCCGTGTAGCCAAGCTGCGGATGGACCAGGCGGGAGACGCCCAGGTCGCCCTCGCCGAGGAGATCTGCCGTGATGAGCTCCTCTGCCCACCCCTCCGCGCTTGCCGGCTCTTTAAAGAGGACGGATTGTCCGAGGAGCGCCTGATACCGCCTCTCCCAGAAAGGCGAAAGCCCTTTTCTCTCGCGGTGCTTTTCGATAGAGGCGATAAGTTGCGTCAGCACCTCCGCTGTCCTCTCTTTGAACTCGGAATTCAGGATGGATGAAAAGTGTTTGAGAAGCGCACGGAGGAGCGGCGCGATGCGGAGCGGCTGGAGCGAATTCCAACAGCGCGGATAGTCATGCAGATAGACGGGAAAGTTCCCCTCCCAAAGCGTATTTGCCGGAGCCTGGAAGGCAAAAAGTCTTTCAAGCAGTTCTTTTCCTTCAGAGACGCCCTCCGCAGTCTTTTGCCGGATCAACGCCAGGGCGAAGCAAAAGTTCTCGTAGACAGGGATCGTATCGCCGCCCGGCTGGTCTAAAAAGAGGTGGATAAAGCCCGTCCTTGGACTTTGACAACTGCGGCCGAATTGGACGGCGAGATCGGAAGCGCGTTTCATCGGCCCTCCAGGGCAATGCGGAGGGCATATAAGATGCCGAGGTCTTTTGTCGGCGGCGCAATCAGGTTGGCCAAACTTTTCAAACTGGGCGGCGCGTGATCCATCGCAATCGCAACATCCGCGATTTCAAGAAGGCTCGCATCGTTCTCGTCATCGCCTGCCGCAATGATCGGTCCCATTTCTCCGAGCTGTTCGATCGCTGCCCGGAGGGACTGCCCCTTGGAAGCTTGGCGGTCGGTGATGAGAAGGAGACATGCGTCTTCGACAAACGGGTCGCGGAGAAAGGCAACGTTGAATTCAGGATGCTTTTCAAGCCGTTTGGCCGCCCGCCTCATTTCCTCGCTTCGACCAAAGCACTTGACGAGGGGAACGCTTGGCTGACGGATCTCAGCAAAGGATTCGACAGGCGCCGGCGTTTCCCTTTGCCTCTCCCAATATTCTGAAAGATCCCGGCTGATCCGTTTCGGTTGATAGTAGACGGAGTCTCCTAACCCATATCCGCTATAGACCAGCATATTTCCATTCTCCAGACACGATTCGATCAGGTGAAGAGTTGACGTTGGCAGGTAGCGTTGGAAAAGTTCTTTTTTTCCGGGCATTTCAAGCGCAAGCGAACCGTTTTGGATAAGGAAGAGATAGGGAAAGTCGAACTCGGAAACGGCGATCGAAGCGAAGACGAGCGGGCGGCCGGTCGCCATCGCAATGCGCCACCCCTCTTCCGTTTTGACCCGCAAAAAGTCTACAACCTCTTTCGGGATCGTGTACCTGTCAAGCGTCACCGTCCCATCGATGTCGAGGGCGATCCATCCTTTAAACGGTCGCATGCAAAAGCTGTACGATTTGGAATTGATTACCGTCAGCATCTTTAAAAAGCTGCATTTTCACGTGCCCCGGCACTTCGCACACATCCCCGAGAGGAGTTGCGCCCTTGGCCGACATGTCCCGTTTAGACTCTTCGAGATCTTTGACGGTGATCGAAACAACGCCGTTTTGCCCGGCAACCGCCTGGTTTTGCGGACAGGCGGCGGCGATCCCCAAACGGGCCCCCGTTTCCCCTCTCAGCTCCGCCCAGCCCCATTCGTCGTTCTTTTCAAGAAGTTCTAAACCCACAACCTCAGTATAAAACTTTACAGCGCGACTAAAGTCGCTGACGGTGATCCATACGAGATCGATCGATTTCGGCATAAAAACTCCTTTTTGACGGGGACTCCGTCCCCGAAGTCCCTGCTAAGGGGGCCAGCCCCCTTAGAACCCCCAGTTTTTTTGTGATTCCGCATTGCGGAATCACAAAAAACAAAGGGGATTTTAAATGGGCTTGCCACAATAAGGTGAGGAAAAATCGGGGTAGCGGGATTCGAACCCACGACCTTTTCGTCCCGAACGAAACGCGCTAGCCAAACTGCGCTACACCCCGAAAAAGAAAAAGCATTTTACTCATTTCCGCCAAAGGAGTCAATTCCAGAAAGGCGTTCTGGGAAGAGCTTCCAGGTCGAGCGGGTCTCCCTGGCCGTTGGAGGCGATGAATTTGTGGTAGCCGAGGCCGGCGATCATCGCGGCGTTGTCGGCGGAGAGGCCGGGAGCCGGCCAGAACTGTGGGAGGCCGGGGAATTGCTCCTGGAAGAGATCGCGTAGGCGCCGGTTGTTGCAGACGCCGCCGCCGAAGACGAGGGAGCGGCAGGAGCGGGTCTGCATGGCGAGGCGGGTCTTTCGGAGCAGGTCGGCAAACGCGGTCTCTTGAAAGGCGGCGGCGATGTCAGGGTAATCTTCCTGCGAGGCTTGCTTTGTTGCATAGAGAGCTGCCGTCTTGAGGCCGCTGAAGGAAAAAGCAAGAGGATTGTTTTTGACCTTGGGAAGGCCGAAGCTGATCTTGGCTCCGTTGCCTGTCTTTGCCATTTGTTCCAGGGCCGGACCGCCGGGATAGGCAAGACCGAGCAGGGTGGCTGTCTTGTCGAAGGCTTCGCCGATGGCATCATCCACCGTTGTGCTGATGAGGCGGTAGCTGCCGGCGTTTTCCATTTCCAGCATCAACGTATGTCCGCCGGAGAGGACGAGGCCGATCGCTGGGAAGAGGGGTGTTTTTGCCATCATCGCCGCGTAGAGATGCGCTTCGACGTGGTTGACGCCGATGAGCGGTTTGTCCCAAGCAATCGAGAGCCCTTTGGCCGCCTGAAGGCCGATGAGGAGCGCGCCGATCAGCCCGGGACCTCTGGCTACGGCAATCGCGTCCAGGTCTTGAGGAAAAACAGAGGCTTTTTGCAGAGCGCTTGAGATGACGGGGAGGATCGCGTCGATATGGCGGCGGCAGGCCATCTCGGGAAAAACCCCGCCATAGAGCCGATGCACCTCCGCAGAAGAGGCCGTTTCTTCAGCGAGGATCTCTCTGCCGTCTTGAACGACGGCAGCCGAGGTTTCGTCGCAGGTGCTTTCAATGCCTAAGATGAGCATAGGGTGCTTTATGTTGTGCGGGACTGAGTTGCTCAATCCCGCTAAACTGGATTAGTTACTGATTCGGGATCATACTTTCCGGGCAATTGTTCACACACTCAAATGACCCATCGCAAAGTGTCTTCATGCAGCCCTCGGAGGCCCCCTGATTTGACATGACTTGAATCAATCGCCATGCATAAGTAGGGGCTTCTTCAGTGGAGGTTATGTAGTTATAGCCATAATATAGAGCCGGTATAGAAACTGCGGCAAGTCCGATCACTCCCAGGGCTGTTGTCAAATAGCTTCCCTTGCTCGTGGGGACTGCGGGTTCAGGATAGCGGACGCGGATTTGATCGGGGTTATTAGCGTCCCATTCCCAGCCGATGTTCTCTTCGCTGGGCTGTTTTTCGATCAAGGTCGTTGTTGTGGAAAGAGGCGTTTCCGCTACAGGAGCCGGCTCATAGGCCACGGGCGCATCCGTTTCTTTTGAGGTGGGGACAGCTTCTTCGGGTGTTTCTGTATTTGCCGATTTTTCGATTACAAGGCTTGGAGAAACCAGTTTGTCTGCTTTTTTGAGGATCGGTTCGTCATACACTTTTTTAGCCGGAGGAAGATCCAATTTAGAAGTATCCACGGCTTCAACAGAGCGGCCAAAATGTCCGTTGAGTGCCCAAACCCCGGTATTTCCAATCGCTTCGGCAGCTCTTGCGACCATCTCGACTAAATAAACAGGAACGGCCAAAACGACCTTCAAGGCGGTGCCCACGCAAGAAGGCATTCTTTGATCGATCGCGTTCCAAGCGTTTAGGTGATGAAAATGCTTACTAAAGGTGAGGGGTTCAAAACGGTTTTTATTCGTTTCCTGCGGCGGGGTGCAGCTAGGAGAGAGTGAAGAAATTTTTAGCGAATCCATCAGAGTTGCTCCTTGGAATTTTAAATCCGCGGGAGAGTCTACAGGAAGAGTTAATAAAGAGCCATTCAAAATTTTTATAGACAGATGCAAAAAAATCGGCGGGAGTGAAGGTTCACTCCCGCCGATTTGACTGCTCAAGAAGCTCTCAATTATTCGAGATCAGCGTCGGGATTTGACAATGTTCCGTTGATCTCCGGCAATGTTCCGATGATCTCCGTCGATGTCACAGTCGGTGTGTTACCAGAGAAAAAGTTGAACGGGTTAGAAATGCTAGGGAGAACATTAAGGTGACTTAACGCACCGTATACAATGCCGCCGGCCACAGCAAGACCGCCGCCGATCAGGAGGTTGCGGGTGGTATTGGAAGGAGCCTGTGGCACAACAGGTTCGTCGTTTACAAGGAGCAAGTCATCGTATTTGTCCAAACCGTCTTTAGGCGCTTCGGCAGGTTCTTCAACTTCGACCGGGGTAGGAGTGGGTTCAACAGTATCCACAGCATCCGCTGGAGCTGGTGAAGCAGGCTCTTCAGGTGTGACATCGTCTGCAGCGACAGGAGTAGCTGGCTCTTCAGCAGGGGTTTCCTCGGAGACGTCAACGGGAGGCGTAGCCGGGAGACCGATGGTGAAAGCGGCTTTGTCGACGATTTTTTGGATCGGCGTCTTATCGACCGGTTTTTCCTCAATCGATTTTGTTGGCTTCGGCGCTTCCATAACAACGATCTCTTTGTCGAAGAGGCAGCCGCATGCGCAATGGAGGAGAGATGAGCCGGCATTGAGCACCGCTTGCAGCGCTTGCGCAAACTTCTCAACTGCGAAGAATACAGCCGGAGCAATCCGAGTGACATTCAAGGCGGTGACGATGGGCGATGGGAATTTTTGCGCAAAACCTTGGCTCAGCTGCGCGCGTTCAAAATTCTTGCTGAAAGTAAATTGTTGATAACGGCTTTTCTCTGGCTCAGGAGCTGCCGGGAGCAGTGTAGAGTCAGTGGTCATTTTTAAAGAAATTGTTGATGGTTCCATTCAGGATCTCCTGCTTATTTGATTTAGCATCGAAGAGTGTACTCGAAAGAAAGGATAAAGGTAAATGTAAAACGGATGCGGGATTGAATCGCTCAATCCCGCGCTGGAGTCAGAGTCAAATTAATCTTCGCATATAGGGTCATTATCGCATGCGAAATATTCATTGCAAGTTACTTCAAGGCAATGGTCGCCGCTTGTTTCCTTAAATGCTGTATATGGCGAGCCGTCCGTTTGGGAGTATTTTTTAATTGATTCGTCATCGCAAATGGGAGCGTTCTGGCATAACGTCTTCTCGCACCAGTAAGCGTTGTTCGAGTCGTGTTTTTTGTGCCAGCACAGTTCGGCTTGTTCACCAAACTCAAATGCGGTGCTGTTGTGTTCATACAAAGCGAGCAGGATATCGCGTTGAATGCGCTCTTCTTCGGACATCCGTTTAATCTCGCCATTGAGTAGTTGGGTCGTAGCCCAGCAAGTTTGGGTATCATCCGCGTGGCAAGTTGCAGTGTCGGGAAGGTCGCAGATCTCTCCGCTATCTGGATGACATACGGGTTGCTGGATGTTAAATAATTTTCCCTTCCAAGATGGTGTGGAAAGGTCGCACATCTCTCCGCTATTTGGATGGCAAGTTGGAGTGTCGGGAAGGTCGCACATCTCTCCGCTATCTGGATGACATACAGGTTGCTGGATGTTAAATAATTTTCCCTTCCAAGATGGTGTGGAAAGGTCGCACATCTCTCCGCTATTTGGATGGCAAGTCGCAACGTCTGCCTCGGTAAGCGGTGGTTCTTCCAATCCGCACATTGTATCTGGATCGAAAGGATTTTGATTGATAGGATCTTTGTTAAAGTAACCGATTGCTAGACAGCCAATTCCGCCGATCAGGGCAGCGAGGCCTGCGCCGATAACCAGGTTGCGCGCCCTATTCGAAGCGGCCGGAGGAGGCACTATAGGTTCAACCAGCAAGTCTTTGTCCAGGACATCTTCTTTTGGAGTTTCAGGCTGCGGCTGAACTACAGGAGGTTGTTCAGGCGTTTTTTCTTTTTCCGGAGTCGGAGCGGTTGCTACAGGCGTCTCTTCCTTCTTGACTGGAGAAGCTGGCTCTTCAACAATTGTCGTTTCGACTTTTACCGGAGTCGGAGCGGCCAGTGTCTTGTCTGCTTTCCCGGAATTGTCCACTACGATGATCTCATGGTTATCGAATGCGCTGGCAGAGCAGCCTAATAGGGAAGCGCCTGCGTTCAGCACTGTTTCGAGAGCGGCCGCAAGTTTTTCAATCATGAAGAACAGTGCGGGAGCGATTTTCATTACATTGAGCGCAGTGGCGACTTGGGAGGGGGCTTTCTTGGAGAATCCTTCGGCTAGCTTCTCGCGGGCGAACTGCTTGCTGAAGGTGAAATAGCGGTTGCTTGCCGGAGCTGTTGGCAAGGCTGCCGAAGAAATTTGTGTCATTTTCAAAGAAACTGTTGAGTTTTCCATTTGAACAATCCTTCTTTAATTGTTTTGGATGGGAAGTTTAGTGGAAATTTGAAATTTAAACAACGAGACAATCGATTAAAAATAATTATTTCGATGCGGATACCCCGGCCAAGTAGCCGGTTGTCCATGCGTTTTGGAAATTAAATCCGCCGGTAACGCCGTCGATATCGAGGATTTCTCCGGCGAAAAAAAGGCCCGGACAAACTTTGCTCTCCATCGTCCGGAAGTCGACCTCTTGCCTCTCTACGCCGCCGCAGGTAACAAACTCTTCTTTATGGGTGGTCTTTCCCTCAACCCGGTAGCTGTCGGAGTGGAGCTTGCCTGCCAACTGGCGCAGATCTTTTAGGGAAATGTCGCTCAACCTTCTTGGGTCGGGAAAGAGCGTTTTCCAGAGCTGCTTCGGCAGCCGGAACGGATTCTCAGATGCCAGCGTCTTCTCCAGAGCCTTCCCCTTCAATTCCACCAAGCTTTGATAGAGCGCCTCTTCAGATCGTCCGGGGAGCCAATCGACCCTCAAATCGACCTTGTATTCCCTTTCAAAAAGCTCTCTTGCCGCCCAGGCGGAGAGCTTGAGGGCGGCGGGGCCGCTGAAGCCGAAGTGGGTAATGAGGAGCGGGCCTGTCTGCGCATGTTTTGTTCCAGCCAAGGAGAGCCTCGCTTCCGGAACCGAAACGCCGCTCAGTTCTTTGAGCGAAAACTCGGGGACGTTAAATGTAAAAAGCGATGGGACCGGCTTTGCAATCGTATGCCCGAGCGCCTCTGCCCAGGCATGCCCATCCTTCGAGCTTCCCGTGGCTAAGATCAGCTTTTTGCACTTCAAGACGCCCCCGCCCTGAAACTCTAGCGAAAAGCCCGGCAAAATTCGCTCGACCCTTTGCTTCATCCGGATCTCGACGCCGATCCGTTTCGCCTCTCCCAATAACGTCGCAATGATCGTCTCTGAGCTGT
>DAIDLB010000078.1 GCA_027449725.1 Chlamydiota bacterium | reverse complement strand
AGTTGAAAAGAAGAATTGTGGTCTCAGACCATTTTTGTTTCCCAGTATTTTTAATCAAAACAGTTTTCAAAGAAAGTTTTACTCAAAACCTGAAAAATTTATATTGGTCTGAATTTACAGAACAGATGTTACACTACCAATGCTCTGTACGGTTGCTGCAACGGGAACGGGGGGATACATGGGATTGGGAGCGACAAAAGCGATGCATTCCTTTTTGGGACTTTCACTGGCATTCTATTCCGTTTTGCAGGGATTCGGCGTTCAGTCGAATGAAAGCAAGGAGGGCGAGGGCAGCAATGTAGGAAAAAAAGTGATCGATCGGGGCTATGCGGCGATTCAAAGAGACGTGGTTGATCTCGGGAAGTCGAGCGCGCTGATGGCAGCCGGTGCAGCGACAATAGTCGCCATGACTACGATGGGCGGAGCTTACATCACCGTGCAATTGGCCGAATCCTATTATAACCCGGCCGATTTGCGGACGCTGCAATTATTCGGCATTCTGATTTGCACCGTTGGCGACTCAATCATCGGCATGGCGCTCGTCAAATCGATTCAATCAGCCGGCAGCGTTTTTTTGGCCGGAATGTCTCTGGCGCAAGCAGAGGGGATCAAGTCCAATGAAGCAAGAGAAAACGTATCGGCTTCAGACCGGGTCAGTTCAAGATTGGGCGATCGCGCTGTTCGCAATATCAGCGCAGATATAGGCGATGTGGTCAAATCGCTCGCCGTTCTCGGGATTGGCATCGGTACTTTGTATGTGGGCTCCCGCATGGGCGGACAGTCGCTGCAATCGGCTGCCCTTCACACATGGGCCTCTTTAAACCCACTCGCTTCGTAGTATTTTTTGTGCGCCTCTCCGGAGGCGCGCCTCATTATGTTGGCAGAAGGGCCAGCCGAACCGGATTTTCGACGACAAAGCTCGCGCCGCCTTGCTCTTTTTGCCACTCTTGCAGGATCACCGGCAGATTATAGCTGTAGCTTGAGAGGTCGAACCAGCTTCTCAGGTTTCGGCTCGGCGCCTGGATTTCTTCCCCCTCGTCAAACGAATCGCCGCCGAGGCCGTACCAGCCGCCGAGAAGCGTTCGGATCGGCAAGAGGACAAAGGCCGTCAATGCATCGCGCGCCGCGGCATAGGCGGTATGGATCTTGTCCAGGCAGCAAAGCGCTTTTTCTCCTGCAGAGGCCGGAGTATAGGCGCGGATTTTGTCGTGCAGGAAGGTTGATGTCTTAGTCGTGTAGGTAGAGATTTGTTCGCCCAGCCTTTTAAGGAAATCGGGGAGGATGCGGAAGAGGAGAGGCTTCAGCTGGATTTCCGTAGGGATGGCAACCCCTGCATGTTCCGCGACCTTCCGGTCGAAGACGGTACAGTTTTGCTGCGCGAGGTGAAAGCCGATCTCTCGGCCGAGCTGGACGTGCTTTCTCTGTTGCCGCAGGGCGAAATCGAAGCTCGCCGCTGCGCTCTCTGCCGAAATGGGGATGCAGGTGACAAAGCGCTTGTCGCAAGGGACGTATTCCCAAGGGTCGGGAGAGCAAAAGAGCCCTTGCGTCGCTTCCATCGGGAGTGTGACGCCCCATTTCCAGCCAAAGCCGAACTCAAAGACGTCGCCCTTCTTCACGTTGTGCTCGGGCAGGTCGGCCCCTGCGACGATACGCATGTAGGCGTGGCGAGGGTTTCGGATGGTTTCGGAGAAGTTCGAGCCGCCGCGGTCCGTATAGGAAGTGACGATCTGCATCACGAACGGTCTCTCCGCGTTGAGTGCGTCTCTTTCGTTTTGGGGAAGGTGCGCTTCCTCGGGACGGACGAATTGATTTGCAACGCCTCGCAAAGCATCGACTTCATTGTCTTCAAGCACGCTGATCGGAACTTCGCCGACCGTTTGGTAGGGATGGTATTTTTGCAGCCCTTTCCGGTTGTCGAGATAGGTGTAGACCTGCCCCGTTGAGTCGGTCACGAACTTGGTGCCGTAAAACTCTGAATCTTCAATCTGGAATCGTTTTTGAATGGCGCTCCATTTCGTCCATACCCCCTCGACTAGCATTGCCGGTTCGTCATCGATCGTTCGAAGGGTGTCTCTTGTCACCTTAATCTGGCTCAGCAGCTTGGAGCGCTCGAGAAATTCTGCGAACTCATGGTGTTGGAAGAGTTCTGCCGGCTGCAAAGCTCGCGTCCATTTGGCGAAGAGCTGCCGGTTTTGCGGGTGGAGGTAGAGCGCGGACTCGCGGAGAGGACGGATTTGTTTGTCGAATTCTTTGACGATTTTCGCGGTGCTCTTATCGCTCGCGTAATGCAGAATAAACGCATCGGCTTTCGCGGTCAGTTCCTTTTTGGCATCGCCTTGGGCCGTTTTCAGGGCAGCAGTAAAAAATTCCACTACCTTTTTGACCTGGGCAGTATGGTAGCCCGGCTGGAAAAAATGTTTGAGGGTTCTGAAAAGTCCGGTATCCAAGACGAGCCGCTCATCTGCTACGCGGTAATTTCTTAAGGCGGCTGGTATCTGAATAGACATGTTTCCATCTCTTTTGAGTTTATTTGCAGGAATAGTTTGTCTTGCTTCGTTCTTTGTTTGCAATCGAGTTTTTTCTTTAATTTCTTAAATTAATATTTTACAGGAAGGGGGCTTGCCGCTCCGAAACCGAGCTTGAATTTTTGCTTTGAATGCACTATATTCTGTCGAACGGAGTGCCATGCAACGAACGCCAAAAAATTACGATGGAATAGCCTCTCCCGCAAAGACCCTTCAGGAGATACTTCCGGGGGTGCTCTGCCGCATCCGGGCTCCAAGCAAGACATCCAATCTTCTGGAAGCGTGGCCCGGCGTCATTGGATCCAAGATGGCTTCGATGACGAAGGCTCTTTCTTTCGAAAAGGGAATATTGACAGTGGCGGTACGGAGCTCAACCTTGTATAGTTTGCTCTGCCAGCATGAAAAACCGAGACTGCTTCGACTATTGCAGGAGCAGTTTCCCGAAACCCAAGTGCGGGATATCTCTTTCCGCATAGGATGAAGCAGGATATGACGACGATGACGGACGAAAATAAAGAATACGGAGCAGGTTCGATCACAGTGCTCGAAGGGCTGCAGGCAGTGCGCGAGCGCCCGGGGATGTACATTGGCGATACGAATGTCCAGGGACTCCATCAGCTTGTGTACGAAGTCGTCGACAACTCGATCGACGAAGCTATGGCCGGCTATTGCACCCAGATCCTCGTCACCTTGCATAAGGATGGAAGCGTCACTGTTGAGGACGACGGCCGCGGGATTCCGGTCGAAAAACACGACAAAGAGTCGGCCAAGATGGGACGAGATGTGTCCGCCTTAGAGGTGGTCATGACCGTCTTGCACGCCGGCGGCAAATTCGATAAGAGCACCTATAAAGTCTCCGGCGGTTTGCACGGAGTCGGCGTCTCTTGCGTCAACGCCCTTTCTAAAAAGCTTGTCGCTACCGTTTCTCGGGGCGGCTTTGTCTACGAGATGGAATTTCAGCGGGGCAAGCCGTCGAAGCCGCTCGAAAAACTGGGGCCCTCGACCAAGCGGGGAACCAAAATCGTCTTTTGGCCCGATGATACGATCTTCACCGTCACAAGCTACGACTACGATATTCTGGTGAAGCGCTTCCGCGAGCTGGCCTTCCTCAACCGCGGCATCACGATCTATTTCCAGGACGAGCGCGACGCGAGCCGCGAAAGCGTCCGCTTCAACTATGAGGGGGGGCTATCCTCATTCGTCTCTTACCTGAATGAAGGCAAAGAGCCTCTTTTCCCCAAGCCGATCTACATTCATGCCAAGAAAGAGGGGATCGACGGCCCGGTTGAATTCGAAGCCGCCCTCCAATGGAACGATACCTATACCGAGTCGATCTACACCTACGTGAACAACATCTCGACCCGCCAGGGAGGGACCCACCTGACCGGCTTTTCTACGGCATTGACGCGAGTGCTCAACAACTACATCAAGAACCACCAGCTCATCAAGTCGGGTAAGATTTCCGTCGCAGGCGATGATATGCGGGAGGGGTTGACCGCTGTTATTGCTGTTAAGGTGCCCAATCCCCAATTTGAAGGGCAGACGAAGCAAAAGCTCGGCAACAGCGAGGTCGCCTCGATCGCCCAGACGGTGACGGGTG
This sequence comes from Chlamydiota bacterium, assembly GCA_027449725.1. Lineage (GTDB taxonomy): Bacteria > Chlamydiota > Chlamydiia > Chlamydiales > SM23-39 > JAKBAE01. The sequence goes on along the minus strand of DAIDLB010000078.1, from coordinate 2,518 downwards.
AGGAGCTGACGACGTTTCTCGACGAAAACCCGGCCATTGCCAAGATCATCTCGGAAAAGGCGATCATTGCGGCCCAGGCCAGGGAAGCGGCGAAAAAAGCGCGCGAGCTGACGCTCAGAAAGACAGCTCTTGATTCGGCGCGTCTTCCGGGCAAGTTGACCGATTGCCAGGAGCGGGATCCGGCACTCTGCGAGATTTACATCGTTGAGGGAGACTCGGCCGGCGGTTCCGCGAAGTCGGGGCGCGACCGGAGGTTCCAGGCGATTCTGCCGATCCGCGGTAAAATTTTGAACGTTGAGAAGGCGCGGGTGCAGCGGGTGCTCCAAAACACCGAGGTGTGCGCCATGGTCGCAGCGCTCGGCTGCGGCATCGGCCAAGAGAATTTCAACCTCGCCAAGCTCCGCTACCACAAGATCATCATCATGACTGACGCCGACGTCGACGGCTCGCACATCCGGACGCTGCTTTTGACCTTTTTCTACCGCCATATGCCGGCCCTTGTCGAAAACAACTACATCTTCATCGCAAGGCCGCCGCTCTATCGCGTGACCCGCAAGAAGGTAAGCCAGTATATCCACTCCGAAAAGGAGATGGACGAGTATTTGATGCGCCTCGGCATGAGCGACGTCCTGATCCGACCGCACGGAGCGGCAGAGTCGCTCGAAAAAGAGCGGGCGGAAAAGCTCCTCGAGCTGATCCTCGATCTCGAGTCGTTCATCGGCTCGATCGAGCGCAAAGGGGTTCTTTTCCGAGACTTTTTGGCTGCCCGCCTGCCGCGCTACCAAGTGAGTTTGGGGGACGACATCAAGTACGTCCACACCGAAGAAGAGCTTGTCGAGATGAAAAAGGACAACGAAGAGTTTCAAAGAAGGCGGCATGAGGAGACGCTCCAGTCGATCCCGCCGGAAGAGATGACCGACGAAATGAGGACGTTTGTTCCGAAGGCGCTTGCCTTTGTCGAGCTGTTCGATGCGCCCCGCATGGCGCAGTTCCAAGAAAGGCTTGCCACTTATGGGATCAAGCTAGACCAGTACCTCGTTGCAGAGGGGGGGCTCTTCGATCTTTTGGAAGAGGGGAACAAAACAACGGAGTACCATACGCTTCGCGAGCTTGTCGACGCGATCCGGGCCAACGGCCGAAAAGGGGTCGAAGTGCAGCGCTACAAGGGCTTGGGCGAGATGAACGCCGACCAGCTCTGGGAGACGACGATGGACCCGACCAAACGGACCCTTGTCCGCGTCACCCTGCCCGATGCGATCGCCGCCGACCGTATGTTCTCCATGCTGATGGGAGAAGAGGTGGAACCGCGCCGTCTGTTCATCGAACAACACGCCCTGTCCGTAAAAAACTTAGACATTTAAGAGAGAGCCATGAGCTATACCAAAGACGAAGTCATCGTCCCGCGCAACGTCGAAGAGGAGATGAAGGAGAGCTATCTTCGCTACTCGATGTCCGTCATCATCTCCCGCGCGCTGCCCGATGTGCGAGATGGCCTGAAGCCCTCGCAGCGGCGGATCCTGTTCGCCATGCGCCAGCTCAATCTGACGCCGGGAGCCAAACACCGAAAATGCGCCAAAATCTCCGGCGACACCTCCGGGGATTACCATCCGCACGGCGAAACGGTCATCTACCCGACCCTCGTTCGGATGGCGCAGGATTGGGTGATGCGCTATTCGCTCATCAACGGCCAGGGGAACTTCGGCTCGATCGACGGCGATCCTCCTGCCGCGATGCGTTATACGGAAGCGAGGCTCACTCACGCGGCCATCGCCCTGATGGAAGATCTCGACAAAGAGACGGTCGACCTCGTCCCGAACTACGACGAGACGAAGACGGAGCCTGTCGTCTTCCCGGCTAAATTTCCCAACCTCCTTTGCAACGGTTCGTCCGGCATCGCCGTCGGCATGGCGACCAACATCCCGCCCCATAACCTCGGCGAGCTGATCCATGCAACCCTTCTCGTCCTCGAAGACCGCAACGTCACCATCGACGAGATCATGAAAGTGATGCCGGGCCCCGATTTCCCGACAGGGGGCGTCATCTGCGGCTACCGCGGGATCAAAGAGGCATTTCATACGGGACGGGGCAAATTGCTCCTTCGCGCCCAGATGCGCGTCGAAGACCGCGACGGCGGCAAGGCACAGCAGATTGTCGTCGACGAAATCCCCTACAATGTCAATAAGTCCAGGCTTATCGAGCAGATCGCGGGACTCATCAACGACAAAGTGATCACCGGCCTCTCCGATATCCGCGACGAGTCGGACAAAGACGGCCTCCGAATCGTCCTCGAGCTGAAGAGGGGCGAGATTCCCGACGTCTCGATCAACCAGCTCTACAAACATAGCGACCTGCAGATCACCTTCGGCTGCAACATGCTGGCGTTGGACCGCAATCTGCCGAGAACGATGAATGTCAAGCAGATGATCGCAGCTTGGATCGACCACCGGATCGACGTGATCCGAAAACGGACCCGCTATGAGCTCCATCGGGCTGAGGCGAGGGCGCATATTTTAGAGGG
>DAIDLB010000077.1 GCA_027449725.1 Chlamydiota bacterium | reverse complement strand
CTTGGCCCCTTTCATGGCCGCCTTTTTCTCCTATCTCCACTTTGGCGAGAAGATGAACGCCCGAAAATGGATCGGGATGGGGATTGGAATTGCCGGCATCCTGCCGGTCCTGGCGATCCAGACCGGCTCGGAAGGGCTGATCGGAGGGCTTTTCTTCCTCTCCTGGCCGGAACTTGCGATGTTCGCAGCCGTCCTCTTCTCCTCCTATGGATGGATCCTCCTCCGCCTCCTCGTGAAAGACGACGCCGTATCGCCCACCCTCTCGAACGGGATCGGGATGCTCATCGGCGGCCTCTTCGCCCTCGTCCATTCCCTTGTTGTCGAATCCTGGAACCCGATTCCGGTGGAGGCAAGCGCCCTTCCCTCCTTCGCCCAGGGGATCATCCTCATGACGCTGATTTCAAATATTATCTGCTCAAACCTGATGGGATTTGTCCTGAAGAGGTTTACCGCGACATTTGTCTCATTCATGGGACTCTTGAGCCCGCTCTTTGCGTCGCTCAATAGCTGGATCATTTTAGGAGAGGCGCCCTCTCTGACAATCCTCCTTTCGACAGGGATTGTCAGCCTGGGACTTTGGCTGGTCTATAGCGCGGAACTCAAGCAGGGCTACATCAAGAAAGCAGCGCTGCCGGCATAAAAATTCGTGCCCCACGGCTTCGTAGGGCACAAAATGGGAAAATTACTTCGTGCAGCTTTTGCAGCGAGCCCAGCATATAATGCGGTAAACAGCTGAAATACCGACGAGTACGAACAGGACTCGAGAGATTGCTCCCCCAAAAATAGATCCGATCAGATCAAAGTTGAAAAGACCGACTAGACCCCAGTTGATACCGCCGATGAGCAATAAGATCACAGCGATCAGGTCTAGAGTATGACAATTTTTCATTTTGCACTCCTTCTTGCAATGCGCGCCCCTCAGGACGACTTTGGGACTTTGATCTCCTCATAAAGTTTCATTGCAATTTTGTAAACGAAATCATTTTAACCGCACTTATATACTTCGATCTCGCGCTGCCTTAGATCAATAGTTCCGGTTTGAACAGCATTTGACTCAAAAATAGCCTTAAGGGCTGCAACCAAAGCCCCAACCACAAACCCGATAATAGCTGCCTCGAGGCAGCTGGACGAACCAACGAAACATCCCACGAAATCACTTATTTCCAAGCTCATTTTGTCCTTCCCCAGTCATTTAAGAGAAAAATTTGAGTGATCAAGAATGGATAAATGAATATTTATTTACAAATGGAATCAATCCGGCATGGCGCCGGCGTAGATGGCGGTATTGCGGTAATTATCGATGTCCATTATGAGGTTTTGACCGATTTGGTCGTCTTTCCACAGGAATGCCCCTGCGCCGAAGAGATTGTTCGGAGCTAGGTGTCCCGCCGCAATATAAGCGTCCAAGACTCTTCGGGTATCCCCCTCCGCCTTTCGCAAGATCTCTCCTTTCAAGAAGTAAAGTCCCGCTCCAATGTTGAATGCCAGCTTTCCATCCGGGGTAATGAGTCCGGGGATGTGGGTTTGAACCTCCCCGAGGGGCGTTCCAAAAAATGATTTCTTTTCCACGAGAACCTTTTTGAAAATGTCCAATCCGAGGATCGCTTCTTCAATCAGGGGAAGACATTCATCTCCCTTTCCCGCTTTGTAAAGATTCGACATTTCACCGATAAACGCATCGAGCGCTCTGCGATGAACCTGCGATCCGAGCGAGTCTTTCTGCTTGATGAGAGCGAGCTGGCTGTAGATCCTTTCCATTCGATTGGAAGAATGGAGAGGAAGCGCCATCTCCAGCTCGCCCGCCTTGAGGCAGTGGGCCGTTTGGGAGATCTTTACGAGGATTTCCATCCGAAGCGGATCGGTCTTTTCGAGGGCCGTAAAGATCCGATAATAATAAAGCGCTGCTTTTCGTCCCGCGGCGAGAGGATCTTCCCCCCCGAACCAGGACGGGAGATAGCCGGAAACTCCCCCCTCTTTCGAAGCAGCGAACTCATCTGCCAGACGGATCATCGCCGCGAGGTAAAGCTTTTTAAGCGAGCCGTTCGGCCTGGACCCTTCAATTATATCGGAGAGTCTTTCTGCGTCAGGGAGATGTTTTGCCTCTACCGCAGCATAAAACCACCAGATTTGCTGCTGCATCGTGAAAGGAACCCGGTTTTGATCCGCCAACCGGAAAAAACGGTAGGCGGTTTTGTAATTCCTCAGTTCACTCTCCTGTTCTGCCCGCGCGAGAAATACGGTTCCGATCTCCCGTTTGATGGCGGTCTGCAGCGGCTCGAAATTTTCATCCGCGAACAATTCAGCCACTTCCGGACGGCCCATCTGAGCGGCAGAAAGGATCCAAAACGCTTTTTGCTCGAGGGATAGCGTTGCATTGAGCCTGGCTGCGAGCTGATAAAACAGGTCCGCCTGTTCAAACCGCCTTTCCTCATAGGCAGTCGTAGCTAATTGTAGATATGCATCTTGAACTGTAGCTCTGAGAGTCCCGCTCAAAGAAGAGTCGGCTACCTGATTTGCCAAGCTAAGCACCATCGCCTTGTTTTGCGCTTTATCAGCGGAAAGCATCCAACGCGCCATTTGGTCAGGGGTCAATGTGATTTGATTTTTAGTAGCCAGGAGATAGCAACTGTCCGCCTTGGCAAATGCCTGGTAGGAATGCGTTCTTTCTGCAAGCTGCAAGTAGATCGCGCCGATTTGCTGATCCGGCGTTGAGAGCCTCGCGGCGAAAGAGTCGAACGATTCGGCGAGCAGCTCGGTCAATTTTCGATCTTCTTCTGGAATGAGCTTCATAGCCCGGGTAAAACAATCGATGGCCTTGGCGACAGCAGGTTTTTTTCTTTTAAAAAAGCAGCGGCTTGCCCTAAAGCTTGCCTCAGTATTTTTTCCTCCTGATGATTGGTGGGAA
>DAIDLB010000076.1 GCA_027449725.1 Chlamydiota bacterium | reverse complement strand
CATCGATTCTTGAATCTCTGGAGGAATGGGTGTATACTCCCTTTTATGAAGTTAAAAAAGCGGCAAAAGCTCTGTTCGAATTGCGAGGGGGATATCGACCTCGACGTGATTGTCTGTCCTTATTGCGCAGCGGACCTCAGAGAAGAGCGTCCGGAAAGGGCGATGTCCCAATCTCTCTATCCGCCCCCCTACCCGATCAAGACGGAAAAGGTGGAGCTGCCTGCCGCCGAGCCCGACCTCTCGCCAAAACAGGAGGAAGAGCCGAAAGAGCGGATTACGGGTGTCCTCGTGCCGACCCTCCTCTTTGCGGCTGGATCGCTCCTTTTTCTCCTCGGCCTCCTGCTCCTCGTCTTTTCCCAAAACGGCCAGGTCGTTCTCAAGTGGGACGCGCGTCTTTGGTTCCTCTACCTGTTTGCTTCGGTGCCATTTCTCGTCTTCGGCTATCGAGCTATCTCCAAATTGTAGGAGGGGGATGGACCCGCTCAGTATCGCCCCATTGGAAAAGCCTGTTACTGCAACAGTTCGGATGCCCGGTTCAAAAAGCTATACGAACCGCGCTCTCATCTTGGCCGCCCTGACCAAGGGATCGGCACGCTTAAAAAATCCGCTATATAGCGATGACACTGAAGCGATGATCGACTGTTTACGAGCCCTTGGCTGGATGGTGGAAACGCATCCCGGGGAAATCCTCGTCCAAGGCGACATCCACTTGCTTCAGGAAAAAAACTACTACTTATTCGCGCGCGATTCAGGCACGACGATCCGGTTTATGCTGGCTCTCCTCTGCCTCGTGCCCGGTGTAAAGACGATCCGGGGAAATCAGCGGCTCAACGAGAGGCCGATCAGCGACCTCGTAGATGCTCTCCGGACGCTGGGCGCCAGGATTGATTATTGCGGAAGAGAAGGGATGCTCCCCGTAACAATCTCAACCTCTTCCTTGTCGGGCAGCCAGGTTCGTCTCAAAGGCGATAAAAGCAGCCAGTTTTGTTCCGCCCTCTTTCTCATCGCCCCTTGCCTAGCCCATGGTTTGATGATCCACATCGAGGGGCCTCTCATCTCAAAGCCCTATGTCGAGATGACGATCGGCTGCATGCGGGAGTGGGGAGTTGAAGCCTCTTTGGAAGAGGACGGAAGGTGCGTTGTCTCGGGTGGCCAAGCTTACCGCAAAAGCGAGTATGTGATTGAAGGGGATTACTCGAGCGCCGGTTATTTTTTTGCGATTGCCGCCCTGACAAACTCGACGATTACCCTGGAAAATATCAACCCCGCGTCTAAGCAGGCAGACCGGAAGTTTTTAGAACTTTTGAAGCAGATGGGAAGCCTTGTGACAGAGGGCGAAAACCAAATTTCTGTCCAAGGGAACGGAGTTTTGCCTCTCCAGGTGGATATGGAAGATTGTCCGGACCAGGTCATGACGCTTGCCGTCCTGGCCGCGTTTGCGAAGGGCGCGACTCACATCACAGGCGTCCGCTCTCTTCGATACAAAGAGACGGAGCGGGTGGCCGCCCTCAAAACCGAACTGGGAAAAATGGGGATCCGAACGGAAGATACACACGATACCCTGACGATCTACGGAGGAGCTCCCCATCCGGCTGAAATCGATACCTATAACGACCATCGGATGGCGATGGCGTTTGCCGTTGCCGGAATGCGGCTGAAAGGAATGGTCATCCGCCACCCTGAAGTGGTGAATAAGACCTTTCCAACCTTTTGGACTATTTTGGAGAGTTTGCGATGAATATCCTGCTGATTGGGTTCATGGGTTCTGGCAAATCGACCGTGGCCAAGCGTCTGAGCCAACTCATGCATCTTTCCTGCATCGAGATGGATGACCTGGTTTACCAAAAGACGAATACCCGCAACATGAGCGAGGTGTTTGCGCTTGGAGGCGAGCTGCTTCTCCGCGAAACGGAAATCGCGATCGCGAAAGAGGTAGCCTCAAAAGACCATCTCATTTTGTCTGCCGGCGGGGGGGTAGTGCTCAATAAGATCATCCTCGACTATTTCAAAATCAAAGGGGGAAAAGTCATCTTTTTGAACGCCCGTTTCGAAACGATTGTAGAGCGGATCGGGAAAGAGGATTCCAGGCCTCTCTTCAAGCAGATCGACGTCGCAAAGAAGCTCTACGATTTTCGATTGCCCCTTTATCTCAATTATGCCGACGAGGTCATTGACGTCGATTCTTTGTCGGCGGACGAAGTCGCGCGGACGATCAAGAATCTATGTGGGTAAAATAAAGTTTATTTCTTGATTGCGACAATTGAAATTGATATGATGTCTTTGCTTAATTAAACAAAAGAGAAGTGCATGTCTTCGGTGTCAGGAATTCCTTTAAATTTTAATAGTCAGATCGCTCACGGCAGTAGTGAGCATCCAGCCGTTACAATGTTACGAATTGGCGGAGAACTTTTTAGAAGTTATGTTTATTATAAAGCACACGCAGCCGAAAAACCGAAATTAGTGGTAGAAGCGAAAAAAGTCGCTTGGAAAGACCGAGCTTTTGATGCGCTTTCAAGCACAGCCTCCAGTCTTTGGTCTGCTACAAAGGCAGGTGTAGTCACTTCTCTCGCGACAGGAACAGGAGGGGCCGCCGCAGCAGCAGGAATTCTGGCTTTCAATTCGAAAGCGCAGATTATGCCGCAAAAAATAGCGAATCTTGCAACCAGTGTTTTTTGCGATTTTGTGCCGGAAGGACTGTCTCTATGCACACAGGAAAATACGTTAGGATATGGATGGATGCTTCTCCAAGGGTCTCTAGCAGCTGGTATGATGGCCGGAGCCTGTTCTCTAGGCAGTGACATCTGGGATGCAATCACCAACCGGCCTCAGCTAACTTTAAAACCGATATTCGAATCCGAACTAAATGCCGACGTCTTCGATCTTGTGAGCGCAACATATAATTTACAAAAAACCGGCGGCTACTTCCAAAACATCTTGCTTTACGGCCCTCCGGGAACCGGAAAGACAATGCTGGCAAAATGGATCGCTGAAAACTCCAATATGAACTACATCCTGACCAAAGCGGGCGATCTTGTGAAACTCATCAAAACAGGCGAGCATTCCCACGAGCTCAAAAATCTCTTTGAGACAGCGAAAAATTCACGCTCTCCGACGATTCTCTTCATCGACGAGGCAGACTCTCTTTGCACCGACAGAAAAAAGGTCAATGCAGAGCTGAACGCTCTTCTCGGCGATTTCTTGAAAGAGATTGAAGATCCAAGCAATAAGGTTATGCTGGTCTTGGCAACGAACAGAATGGAAGAGTTCGACCCCGCTGTGATGAGCCGGATGGATCATAAGCTTCACATCGCTCTTCCCGGAGCCGATGAACGGACGAAAATCTTGGAGAGAATCTTGCGCCAATTCTTTAGCGAACAAGAGATGGCCGAAGTATTTAGTCCCTCGGCTTTGAAAGCGATCAGCTGCCAGACTGAAGGAATGTCAGGGCGTTCGCTCTTCAAACTGGCCAACCACTTGAGCGGTGTCAAAGCTGGCTCCGGCGCCAACTTAACGGCCGATTTGCGAGATGCCGCCATTCGGCGCTTTTTAAAGCGTGAACAAGAGGCGCTTGCGATCAAGATGCAATCTGCATAGGTCTATTTTGCAAAGCTCTTTGGCGATTTTGAGCGGTAGTCTGGTTCTCTCAGCAGCCTGCCGCCCATTTGCGACCTCGGAATGGAAAAAGCGAATCTATTCCGATTCAATCGCATGGACAGGAGCTAATCTAGCGCTGCGGGTCGTCCTTGCCCCATTCGATGCGAAAATCGCGGAACTTGCTTCCAATCTGCTTTTTGCCGGCGATGCACAAAAAGGATTTACACTGCTCCATGAGATGGGACATTGGATGGCAGCAAAGCTCCTTGTGAAAAAAGAGCCCTCGATCGCTTTAAATCATTTCACAGGATCGACAAGCTACTATGCAGACGAGCTGAGTCCCTTGGGCCAGATTTTGGGACAAAGAGCTGCCGTTTGCACAATTGCCTTGGCAGGGCCTCTCTTCGAGTTCCTGGCAACTGGCGCTCTTTTTACTGCAGGCCTTTCTCTTCAACCCAACCATTCCTTTTTAGGCAATGCGATCCTCTGGTCATCCGGGATGAACCTTGTAAAGTGCACTGTCTACCCTCTTTCCTCCGTCTACAGTGAAAATCTCTCAAACGACTATGTTTTCTTGCGCCAGCTCATTTCTTAGCGTCAGCAAACCGAGCTTCCGCCACATCCCAATCGAGGTTTGCAAAGAAAGCACTGATGTAAGCAGCCCTGTCGAGGCCGTACTGCGGCATATAGGCGTGTTCGAAGACGTCCATGACCAGGATGGGGTTTTCTCCGGTGAGGTGGCCTGTATCGTGCTCTTCGATCCAAGCGTTGGAGAGGCGGCCGGTTAGGGGATCGCGGTAGAGGACGACCCATCCGATTCCGCGCATCGATCCTGTTTTGACAAATTCCGTTTTCCAGGCGTCTAAGCTGCCCCATTGCTTGGTTAGCTCTTCTGCGAGGGGGCCGTCTTTACTGGGGCCGCTGCCGCCAAGATTGCCGAAGTAAAGCTCATGGAGTCGCATTCCGTTGAATTCCCAGCCGAGGCGTCTTTTTAAGGCCCCATATTCGAGAGGAGAGAGGCCATTCGATTGGAGCTGGCGGGTCAACTCGTTGGTGCTTTTGACATAGCCTTCGTAGAGCTTGAAGTGCATGGTCAAGAGAGGGTCGGAAAACCCTTCCATGCCGATCAGGTGAGAGTAGTCCTGTACCGTATAGGGGGCGATGGCGAGGAGGAGAGAGAGAAGAAGGGTCATGTAAAGAAAGGTCCTGTCATAAAGTAGATGAGATAGAGGATAAAGGTTGGCAGGGCTGCTGCCAAGAAGAGTTTTAAGGGAGAGATGCCGTCAGGGAAATGTTTGCCAAGAAGGACGTAGCCCGCCGGGTTCGGCGCATTCGCGATGACGGTCAATCCGCCGCCGGCTACGACTCCGGTAAAGACCGCGTATTTATAGGCGGGACCCCAATAGGGTACCAGGGTCGCCAGGTAAGAGATGCCGGTGTTGTCGGTAAAGCCGGTCAGAAGGATCGAGACGCCCAAGACGCCGAGCGGGGTGAGGCTGTGGAGAAGCGGGACGACCCACCAGCCTTGCAGGCTTCCGTGGATGACGAGGCCTGCAAGGAAGAGGCCGACGAGAAGCGGGCGGGAGAGGCGGATGGCATATTGGTGGTGTCTCGTTGCCTGGTGGAATCCTAAAAAGAAGAGAAAGCTTCCGATGAAAACCGCAGGATAATGGGAGATGAAGACAATCCAGACGATGACGAGCACATGGATCGTTGTAATCCAAAAAGGGACGGGTGTGTCCGGCTCTTCCGGATTGGGCGTCTGTACCTGGCTGAGAACTGCTTTCGTGTGTCCCAATTCTGCAAGTTCTTTTCGGAAATAGACCCAGTAGGTAGCATTGGAAATGAGAATTCCGAGAACGGCTTTCCATCCGAAATTGACGAGCATAAAGACGGTGTTCCATTCCCAGCAATGGGCCAAAACAAGGACGGCAGGGGATGCGAAATCGGTCAGGACGCCGCCAATCGAAATATTGACGAAGAGAAGCCCGATCGTCGCATAGCAGAGTTTTGGGCTTGGCTTATAAGCATAAAACTGGCGTGAGAGGAGGAGCGCGCAAAGAGCCATGGCTCCCGTTTCTGTAATGAAGGAGCCGAGAAGCGGTCCTAGGGTCAAAAGCGTATACCACCAGGCGGAGAGAGAGTTGCCCAAACAACGCACAATCGAGCGGAGTACGGTTTCAGCCAGGGTGACAATGGGTCTTGTCGACGTGAGGGCCATGATGACGACGACAAAGACAGGCTCGGTAAAATCGCGGGTATTGAGGTATTCCAGAGCGGTGTTCCAACCGTGCATGACGGCGATAATCAGGAAGAGAGGGATAGCCCAAAGGGCAAAAACGACTTCGACTTCCGCAAAAAAATAGAGGAACTGGATCCAAATCGCCCGCCGCATACGCGTCTTGTCTCTCTTTGGAATCCGCATCTCGATCTTGCGAGCAAACCGGCGGATCGCATTCGTGGAAAAGGTGTGGATGATGGCAATGATGAAGAGAATGAGCGCTAAAAGATGGAAGGTGGAAAATTCAAATCCTTCCAAGCCAAGAACGTCGTTGGTCTTGAGACAATCGTACTTCGCGGCCCTTTTAGACAAGACCTCTTCGGCTAAAAAATATCGCATCGACGCTGCACCCTTTTTCGCAGCGTATCAAAGCAACAATTAATTGCCAGCGAGTTTTGCTACAGGCTCTTTATTTTTGATTTTCCGCTGCATCTGAGAGAGCGTTTGCTTGAGCTGCTGCTCCGGATTTTGCTGCGGCATCATCTCAAAGCGAAAGAGGTCTCGCGCAATGGCTTTCCGGAGCCTTTGTGAGAGCGCCTCGAAGAGAGCGAATGCCTCGTGTTTGAATTCGAGGAGAGGATCTTTCTGCCCCACGGTCCGCATATGGACGTCGGTGCGCAGGTGGTCGATCGCGAGAAGGTGCTCGATCCAAAGCTGGTCGATCTTTCGGATCATCAGGTTGCGAATCACTTCTTGCAGGACCGATTGGGCTTTTTCTTCTTCATGGAGGTCGGGTCTGAGGAAGGCGAGGATCTCGCGCTGGTATTGGAGCTTCAGCTCGAAGGAGGCAATAATCTTGTCCGCCGTCTTTTTAGCGAGATCGCCCGTTGTTTCAAGGGCCTTTTCTTCCCAGTGGATCGGGAAGATTTCCTGCAGTTCCAAGACGAGATGGGATGGATTGGTTTTATGCTCTTCCACGATGTGGTGGCAAACGGTTTCAATCAGTTCGGCAGCCAGGATGAGCGGCTTATCGACAAAGAGGAGTTCGTTGCGGAATGCGTAGACCTCTTGCCTCTGCTTGTTCATCACATCGTCGTATTCGAGAGTGTGCTTGCGCATTGTGTAGTTGCGCTGCTCGACCCGCTTTTGCGCCGTTTCGATCGATTTGTTCAGTACTTTGGCCGAAATCGGCTCCCCTTCCGGCGGACGGAACCGCTGCAGAAGCGACGTCATCCGCGGCGAAGCAAAGAGCCTCATCAGCGAATCTTCGAAGGAGACATAGAATTTGGAAGAACCAGGATCGCCCAGGCGTCCGGATCTGCCCCGCAGCTGCCGGTCAATGCGTCGCGACTGGTGGCGGGTCGTTCCGATAACGTGGAGTCCGCCGCAATCGGGCACGCCCTCTTTCAGCTTGATGTCGGTGCCGCGGCCGGCCATGTTGGTCGCCAGCGTGATCGCCCCCTTCATCCCCGCATCTGCGATGATCTCGGCTTCTTTCGCATGGTTTTTGGCGTTGAGGATCGTATGTTCGAGCCTGTTTTGCTTCAAAATACGGGAGAGCTTTTCAGATACTTCAACCGATTCGGTGCCGATCAGGATGGGGCGCCCCTTCTCATGCACTTCCTTGATCTCTTTGAGGATTGCGTTGTATTTTTCCCGCTCCGTCATGTAGATTTCGTCGTCGAAATCTTTGCGCTGGCAGCGGCGGTGGGTCGGGATCTCAAGCACTTCGAGCTTGTAGATCTCTTTGAACTCGTTCGCCTCCGTCATGGCCGTTCCGGTCATCCCGGAAAGGCGGTTGTACATGCGGAAATAGTTTTGCAGGGTGATCGTCGCGTAGGTTTGCGTCTCTCCCTGGATATCGACGTTTTCTTTCGCCTCGATCGCTTGGTGGAGGCCGTCCGAAAAACGGCGTCCCGGCTGGGGGCGCCCCGTGTTCTCGTCGATGATGACGATTTTGCCTTCCTGGATGATGTAGTCGATGTCTTTTTCCATCAGGAGTTGGGCGCGAAGCATCTGGCGAAGGTTATGCGCACGCTCTTTTCTTCGCGCATCGTCTTCTCGGAGTCGGATCTTCGCTTGCAGTTTTTCCTGGTCGGAGAGTGTTGCATCGGCTTCGATCACCGAATAATCGTGGCCAAGGTCGAGCATGACGAAGTCATCGGCTCCCTGGCCTGTTTCGCCCCACTCGCGGATCCCTCTATCGGTCAGCTCGTACTCGTTGTTCCTTTCGTCGACGACGATGTAGAGTTCAGCCAGCGTTTCGAATTTTTCTTGCTTGTTCTGGTCGCCGAAAAAATAGGTCTCCCATTTGTCAATCTGAGCCCGTAGATCAGGATTTTCTTTGAGCCTCTTGAGAATTTTATTGCGGGGCGTCCCTTTGCCGACGAGCCAAAGCTGCTTAAACGCCTCTTTTTGCTTTTCGTCATCGTCTTTCGAGAGCTTTTTCGGCGCCGTTCCCTCTTCGAGCGCTCCGAGGGTTTCCAGGGAGCGGCGCGCATCGGTTGCCAGCTTATTGCAAAGATCCCTTTGGACCCGGACGAGATGGGCGACGCCTTCTTTCAATTCGTCGTACATTTGCCGGCTCTCCGGCACAGGGCCCGAGATGATGAGCGGCGTGCGCGCTTCGTCGATGAGGATCGAGTCGATCTCGTCGATCATCGCAAAGTAATGGCCGCGCTGCACCTGTTCGTTTTTGTGCATCGACATCGAGTTGTCGCGAAGGTAGTCGAATCCGAATTCCGAAGCGGTGCCGTAAACGATGTCATTGGCATAAACCTCTTTTCGTTTGTGCGGCGGCACATCGTTGGTCAGCGATGCGACGCTGAGCCCCAGCCGGCGGAAAATCGTGCCGATCCAGTCGCAGTCGCGCTTGGCCAAATAGTCGTTGACCGTGATGAGGTGGACCGGTTTGCCGGTGATCGCATGCAAATAGAGGGGCATCGAAGCGGTAAGAGTCTTCCCTTCGCCGGTCTGCATCTCCGCAATTGAACCGTGGAACATCGCGATCGCGCCGAGGATTTGCACGTCGTAGGGGATCATGTCCCATTTTTGATTATAGCCCGAGACATGCACTTCCGTTCCGCACATGCGTCGGCAGACGTTTTTCACAGCGCCAAAAGCTTCGGGCAGGAGCGAATCGAGGGACTCTCCTTTGGCAAGTCTTTCTTTGAACTCAAGGGTTTTGTGGCTCAATTCTTCGTCGGAGAGGGCCTGAAAGCGCACTTCCCAGGAGTTGATCAGGGGGACGAGGCGGGCGTATTTCTTGAGGATGCGTGACTGGGCGGTGCCAAAGAGTTTTTTCAAAAATCCGAACATGAGTTCCGTCTTGGGGGTATTCTTAAAGAATTTTAGACGAAATGGTGATTTTCCACAAGGGTTTGCTCGCTGAAAATAAAACCCTTGCAAAAAACTCTTTACAGCATGGTACGCTTGTTCTCCATGGACTCCATTCGCTATATTGAGCGGTCTACGGGCGAGCTTTGCGCGGAAAAAGTATACGGCCATCGCGCCCTTTCCCTATTCTACGGCAATTCGCTATTCTCTCGCCTTTTCGCCTTTTTGTTCCTGCCGCTGATCGCTCGTGTGCCTTTCTGCTCCGCTCTGTACGGTCTCATCCAGAAAAGCTCCCGTTCAAAAAAGAAGATCGCCCCCTTTATTGAAACATACGGAGTGGATGCTTCCGAGTTCAGAGATCCCGACTTTCACTCCTTCAATGATTTTTTCATCCGGAAATTAAAGCCGGAATGCCGCCCGATCGATCCCGATCCAACGGTTGCTGCTCTGCCCGCAGACGGCCGCTATCTCGTTTTTCCGAAAATTCGGGAAGCGGACGGGTTTTATGTGAAGGGACAGGAATTTCATCTCGGTTCGTTTTTGCAAGAGGAAGCCTGGGCGCGTAGATACTGGGAGGGGTCGATGGCGATTGTGCGGCTCTGTCCGACCGATTACCATCGCTTTCACTTCCCCGTCGATGGAATCGGTTCCGCTCCGCGGCCAATTCCGGGCGCTCTCTATTCTGTCAACCCGATGGCGCTTGCCAAAAGGCTGCCCATTCTTTGGGAAAACAAGCGGGTCATTACAGAAATCGAAACGGAAAACTTTGGAATGGTTTCGATGGTCGAGGTCGGCGCGACTTGCGTAGGGACAATCCATCAGACTTATTCGCCCGGTTGCGCGGTGAAAAAAGGCGATGAGAAGGGCTATTTCTCTTTCGGCGGCTCTTGCATTGTCCTTCTATTCGAGAAAAACCGGATTGTCTTTGAGCGCGATCTGGTCGAAAATTCGGCGCGCTATCTGGAAACGCGGGGACTTTTCGGCACCCCGCTCGGAAAGCAGATGTAAAACGGTTTTACAGTGTCGAGCTTACCGGAAGATCGTCTGCGGTCTTGTGGAAGATTGGCCGCAAAGCGAGTTCAATAGTTCCCATCCTCCGCGATGTCCCGGACCCGAATCTGCGTCACTTTGAAAATTGCATTTTCGGGCTAGTTCCCGGATCTTGTTTTCAGCCGCAAAGACAGATTCCAAAAGATTGATTTCCTCCTCGTTATAGGGATCGATTTCGCTTGCCCCCAGATGGGCCAGCAAATCGCGTGATCGCTCAAGACCTGAAACAAGGCGCCCTTGCCAAGGTTCATCAATAGGACAAATGCGGGTTGAAATCTTGGATAGTTCCAGAAAGGCTTCTTTAGCCAGTAAAACGAGATTAGGGTCTTGGTTGGGATGTACAATGTTCGGGGTGAGACGCGTGCCAAAGGTCTCCGACTGATTTGCGTTATCCATTTGATTCTCGACGATCACTTCGAGGCAATCATATAAAATTCCCACTCTGAGAGAGGTGGTCACTCCCAATCTGGGATCAAAAGCAGCTGACATAAGCATCTCCTCGTTGGAATAAAAAGGTGGGCAGCTTAAAGAAAGGAACTTATAAATGCAACTGTTTGCAAATCGGGCAATTTTCTATTTTATGCCCTCGGGCGGGGCAGAATTTCCGCGCGAACAGCACGATCTGCAGATGCACCTTTGCCCAGGACTCCTCCGGAAAGAGCGCTTTGAGATCTTTTTCCGTTTGCGCGACTGTTGTCCCTTTGCTCAGTCCCCATCGCTTCGCGCAGCGGTGGATATGGGTATCTACAGGAAAGGCCGGTTTCTGAAACGCCTGTACGAGCACAACCGACGCTGTCTTGTGGCCGACTCCGGGCAGCTTTTCCAATTCCACAAGAGAGTCGGGAACTTTTCCATCATGGTCTGAAAGGATCTGGGCCGAAAGCTTGACGATGGCGCGCGACTTAGTGGGGGCAAGGCCGCAGGGGCGGATGATCGCCTCGACTTCCTTCGGATCTAAGCAAGCCATCTGTTCCGGGGTATCGGCCAGAGCAAAGAGTTGAGGCGTTGTCTTATTGACCCTCTCATCCGTGCATTGAGCCGAGAGAAGGACTGCAATAAGCAGGGTGTAGGCGTCTTTATGTCGTAAAGGGATCTGGGGATTGGGGATGGTAGCATCCAGAATCTTTTGGACGAGTTCGGCCCGTTCTT
>DAIDLB010000075.1 GCA_027449725.1 Chlamydiota bacterium | reverse complement strand
CAATTAAAAAGATTGAAGATCAAACAAAATGTAAAGCGCAATGTATAGATTATTCATCTCCAAGATGGGATCATTCGATTTTTCTAACCAATGAAGTGAGGGAAATTTTTAATTATATAAATAAGAACGATCTTTGCAAGTCCGGGGCCAGTCGAGCAGAGGTGTTTATCGATTTGGTTAAAAACAAAAAGATCGATGCTCCCGTGTGTTGGGACGTCATCGACAAAATCAGTCAAATCGCTAAAAATCTCGACTGCATCTTCTTACCAGGAGGAGAAGATATCCCTCAAATTTGGTACGGTGGTTCGGACAGCATCTATGATGATCACTATCGAACGCTGGTCGAATTGACGCTGATCCACGAAGCGCGCCAGAGGGGAATCCCTCTGATGGGAGTTTGCCGGGGACATCAGGTCATTCATGTCTATCATGGCAAAAAACTCATAGACAGTCCGTCGGGGTACTATGGGAATCAAACATTCACTCTGATCGATCCAAAGCAAAAGGGTCTTCTAGCCCCCCTCTTTTGCGATACCGTTATTGGCGAGGTGATGCATCACCAGGGAGTGAACATTGCTGAAGGGCAAAACGGAACTGGAGATTTGGAACCGCTTACCGTTCAAAACGACCTCGTCAAAGCTGCAGAATCGAAATACGGTGCGGGGTCTCCTGTGATAACCACTCAATTCCATCCAGAAATATACGGAACCCGCGGTTCGGGCCCCCTGTCCAAAAACAATGAGAAATTCTTTGAAATCCTGCACGAAAGCGCGATCGTCCGCAATCATAAGAAGACAGGCATCACTGCTGAAGCGTTGGTTGAGGCGCGAAACAATCTAAAGAATCCCCAAAAGAAGTTGCCTCCGGTCAATCCAAGACCTTTCAACTCATTTATCTATTCATTCATCCAGAATTATTTTGGGAGAGCCTGAAACGACTCTATAGTGCTTCGCTATCCTATTGATTCTGAGTTTGTTGGGTTTTATTCCGAAAAAATAGGATTGAAGTAAGCAGAAAAATGTGATAAAATGGGGGTAAAGGGAGCAAAAAATGTATCGTCGGCTGTTGGCGAAGCCTCTGGAGGGTAAAAAGAGCTTTTTTCTCTTCGGGCCTCGAGGAACCGGCAAAACATCCTGGTTGAAGGAGAATCTTCCGGAGGGGCTTTTCCTCGACTTGTTGAACCAGGAAACGTTTTTTACTCTCTTGACAAATCCCCACCATTTAGAGAATTTGATTCCGGCTGATTTCCAGGGCTGGGTTGTCATCGATGAGGTGCAAAAGATCCCTGAGCTTTTGAATGAAGTACACCGGCTGATTGAAAGCAAACGGATCCGGTTCATCTTGACGGGATCGAGTGCAAGGACGCTGAAACGAAGGGGGGTGAACCTTCTTGCCGGTAGAGCCCTATATTACAAGATGTTTCCCTTGACAGCTGTTGAGCTAGGCAGCGACTTTCACATTGAAACCGCTTTGAAGTTCGGGCAATTGCCTACGGTCCATGATCCCGATGTCAAGCCGGCAGATTATTTGAATGCGTATATCCATGTCTATTTGCGGGAAGAAGTGATGCAAGAGGGGCTTGTTCGAAATGTGGGAGCCTTTGCCCGTTTTTTGCAAATCGCCAGTTTTTCTCAGGGTTCTCTTCTAAATATTGCTGAAATTGCTCGAGAAGTTTCGGTCGAAAGAAAGACGATTGAAGAGTATTTCCAAATTACGGAAGATCTTTTGTTGAGTTCCAGAATTCCTGTTTTTTCGAAACGGGCAAAGAGAAAGTTGGTCACGCATTGCAAATTTTATTATTTTGATGTGGGCGTCTATCGCACGCTGCGCCCCATGGGGCCTTTCGATTCTCCGGAAGAAGCGGAAGGGCCGGCTTTGGAGAGCCTGGTCTTTCAAGAGATACAGGCGATCAATAGTTACTATGAATTGGGATACGATATCTATTTTTGGCGCACGGCGGACAAATTGGAAGTGGATTTTGTCCTTTACGGGGCCAAAGGATTGATCGGGATTGAAGTGAAGCGTTCGAAAAAAATCGATGCCAATGATTTAAAAGCTCTCAAAGCATTTCAGGCCGACTATCCGATTGCCAAGCTATACATCTTTTATGGCGGAAATCAGCGCCAGTATTTTGACCGCATCGAAGCGATCCCGATCGCAGAGGCCTTGCAATCCTTACCTCAATTGCTTGAAGAAATCGAGGGTCAAATATGTACAAAGTCGAGTGGATAAACATCACAAAAACTGCCGTAAGAACAAAAAACGAGACAATGACCATCCAGATAAAGCGGGTTATACCGCGCTCCGTCAGGTTTTGTGAATTTGGGCTCGCTGCGGCTTTACAAAATTGACCCTCCTCACTCGCCTTGCACGGAGTGCAATGGTCTCGTTCGGTCGGGTCAATTTTGCTTTGCCTCGCTGATCCCAAATTCACAAAACCTTCCTGCGCGCGATATATTCTTGTTTTCTGTAGACTGATTTTGGGTGCTGACGGTACCAAAAATCACACTTGAAGGCAAGCGCAAGGATCAACGAATTCCGTGATACTTATCCGTCCAGGCAGGATCATATTTATATGTCTTCCCGTCGATTTCAATTGTTCGATACACCCACTCCTCGTCGTTCTCTCTAAGCAGACGGTCGAATCCCATCAAAAGTCCCTGGACAAATCCATACCGCTGCATCGCCAGCTGCATATACCTCGACGATGTTGGACGATAGGAGCTTCTCGGTCCATCGACGGGTGAGAGCACTTCTTGATGGAAGCGGATGATGGAGTCGGCGATCTTCGTCGCGAGTCCCGGCGGCTTTTGTTCTGCCTGTACGATTGGCGGGGTTTTCAGACCGGCGTCTTGTCCCCAAGGCTCGTTGAACGGCTCGCGCGCGAAGACCAAAAGAGGAAACAGAAACAAAACGATTGTTATTTTCGGCGCCAGCCGAAAAAAACAAATAGGATTCCAAAGGACGCAGTCCTGGGGCCTGGTCGGCAGCCCAGGGCCGTCGATTTTCGGGATTATTTTTGCCGCTTTTCGATTCTTTTTGCGGGGGTAATATCGACAGAAGTATATAACCTCCGCAAAAAAAATCGAAAATCGGCTCAAAAGAACCCGAAAAGCGACTGTCCCTGTGCTGCCGACCAGGCCCTTTGGTGGGGTTTTAGGGGCGAAGCTCCTATCAAAACGCATGGCGGAGCATGAGGACGGGGAAGAGGGAGTGTTCATGGAGGATTTGGGAGGCGTTGCATTCATAGATCCGTTCGTTGTAGTACTTGGCTTCTTCGCCGGCGCCGTAGATGCCGCCGAAGTACCAGCCGGCTTCGAAGGTGGCGGTGATGACGCCGGCGACGGTGTGGCCGCGAACGAAGAACTGGGTGGCCGCGGCGATGAAGAGGCCGTTGAGGAGGAAGGCTGTGGCTGCAGACTTTTTTTGGCCGATGTAGAGGTATCCGGCGCCCGGGAGGAGGGCGTTGAGGGCTTGGGCTTTGCCGACCGACTTGTGGTTCTGGTCGTAGCAGGCGAGCATGGGGTCGAGATAGGAGGGGTGGGGGAGGTCGCTGTTGAGGGCGAGGAGGCCGGGGAGGTCGCCGGAGCGGAGCGAGTAGGAGACTTTGAGCTCTTCCGAGGTGGCGGGATAGGTCTTTTCGATGAGCTCGGCGATCCGGTCTTCTTTCTCGGGCGCTTCGACTTCGCGGTAGCATTCGAGAAGGACGAGGAGGAGGTCGTGGTAGGCGGGGAAGGCTTTGTCTGCGGTGGCGAGGCTGCTTCTCTCGAAGCTCTCGATCGCTTCGTCGTAGCGCTTGCCGAGGTAATAGCAGAGAAGGATATCGTACTCGATCTCCTGCCTCCGTGCGGCGGCATCCAGAGGGATGAGGACGTGGGCCCGTTTATAGGTGGAGACGGCGCGGTAGAGATCGAGCTCCTGGGTGAAGGCGTGGGCGATCGTCATCTCGCGGCCCCAGTCGGTTGCCCTCTCTTCGGGAGTGAGGGCGGCGAAGGCGGATTGAAGGCGGGAGAAGTGGCGCTCCTGGATTTGGTAGGAGACGCGCGGCTCGATCCTGTCGGAGACGCGGGCGCAGGAGGTCAAGAGGAGGACAGAGAGGAGAGCGGAAGCTGCGCCAAAACCAGGGGTCTGTCGATTTTGGGGTTCTTTTGAGCCGATTTTCGATTCTTTTTGCGGGGGTAGTATCGACAAGAAGTATACAACCCCCGCAAAAAGAATTCGAAAAGCGGCCAAAATAATCCCCAAAATCGACGACCCCTGGTTCTGGTGCAGCTTCTTATTCATCTTCGGGCGATTTGATGAGCTCCATCCCTTCGTCGAAGTTGTGTTCGAGGAAGGGGGTGCCGGTCTGTTCTCTGAAAAACTCTTCCTGGTCGGCCGTCAGCTGCTTCATCTCGTCGAGGGAGTTGAGGATCGTCGGGCGAATGAAGATCACGAGGCTGTGGAGCGAGTCGGTGTGGTAATTTTGGCTGAACGCGGCGCCGATGAGGGGGATCCCGCCGAGGCAGGGGATGCCCGCCGTCTGCTTCGCGTTGCTGTTGTTGACCATGCCGCTCAAGATCATGAAGTGCCTGTCGGGGACGTGGAGAGTTGTTTGGAGCGTGGCCTGGTTCGTCGTGATCCCCGTCGCTTGGCCTGCCTGGAAGTCGAAGGTCGCGCCGCTGCTGTCTGTCGATTCGTTCGAGCTGTCGATGCTCAGCTCCAGCGTGATGATGTTCGAGTTGCCAAGCACCGGCGTGATGACCATGTTGAAGCCGATGTTCCGGTATTCGAGGTTGGAGGTCGTGATCGTGTTGGCCGACTGGTTGGAGATGAACGAGCCGGCAAACGGAACGTTTTGTCCGACGAAGATCGACGAGGCTTTGCCGTCTTGGGCGATGATCTTCGGCGTCAGGACGACCGTCGTCTCGACGTCGGTCTGGATCGCGTTGAGGAGCGAGCCGAGCGAGAGGAATGTCTGCCCCTTATGCTTGATGATGTCGCCGATCACGCCGAGGTCGAATCCCGAGCTGAACGGGATGTCTGTCGGGACGGGCGTGTTCGGAGGTGTCGAGATGTTTTGCAGGTTGGAGGAGAAGGAGCCGTTCGCGACGGGGTCTGTCGGCAGGAGGTTGTTGAAGCTGCCGGAGAATTTATCCTTGTATTTGAGCTTGCCGCCCCACTCCAGCCCGAAGTCGATGGCGTTGGTGAGGGACGTCTGCAAGACGAGCATCTCGATGAACACCTGCTTGAGAGGGATGTCGAGGTTCTTGATCAGCTCCCGCAGGCGCGTCAAGGTCTCCGTATCTCCGGAGCAAAGGAGGGAGTTGGTGACCTCCAGCCATTGGACCGATTGGATCGCGTTGAGAAGCCCCTGGTTGACCGGCGCATTGGAGGTCGTCAGGTCTTTTCCGATCTGGCGGAGGGCCCCCTGGATCTCGTCGCCCCGATGAAACTGCAGCTTGTAGACGAGAAAGCTTACGTTGTCGATCGACTGGATCGATTGGTCGGCTGGGGCAGCTTCTTCTTTGGCGGAAGGGACGTCGAATTCTTTCAGAAGCTCGCGGACCCGTTCAAGCGTCTTCGGATTTCCAGTGAAGACGATCGACTGCGTGTTGGAGATGAAGCGCATCGACTCAATCGCCTGGAAGAGGCCGGGATCGTTGAGGCCGCTGAGTTTTAAGCTCTCTGCAAAATCGTTCAGCGTTCGGGTCAGCTCATCGGCGGAGACGGCTTGCGGCCGGTAGATGAAGAAGTTCGACGGTCCGCTTTCGGGCATGGGCAGCGGCGTCTTTTCAGGCTTCAAAGAAGAGAGGCCGGTGACGTCGAATTTCTCGACGAGCCCTTGGACTTTTCCAAGCGCTTCCTCAGATCCTGTGAACATGAGCGAGTTCGTCTCCCGCACATACTTCATGCTGCCGAGCGCGGCGATGAACTCTTTGTCTGCTGCGCCCGATTTTTTCAGGTCGGTTGCGATGGCTTTCAGCGAGGTCGTGATCTGCGTGGGGCTGGCATTTTGGAGCTTGTAGAGCAAAAACGTCGTTTTGCCCACGTGCTGGATCGGGGCGTGCTTTTGCGGAGGGATGTCGATATCTTTGAGGAGCGTCTGGATCTTTTGGATGGCGTCTGGCGAGCCTGTGAAGATGATCGAGTTTGTCGTCTCCACATATTTCATCGAGCCGATGGTAGAGAGTAGGCCCGGATCGGCCAGAGACGATTGCTGGAGGTTCGAGGCGATGTCGTGGAGCGATTTTTGGATGGCGGCGGCCGGCAAGCTTTGCGGTTTATAGAGGAAAAAAGTCCCCGGCCCCGAGGGAGCGGATTTGGGAGGGTGGTCGTATTTGGAGATCAGCGCTTCCGCTTCCGCAACCGAGGCATCGTCTCCGGTCAAAAGAAGCGAGTTCGTCTCCTTCACATACCGGATGCTTTCCAAAACCTTCAGCAAAGGGGTTTCCTGCATCCCCGCCGCTTGCATGTTTTTGATCAGCTTTTCGAGATCTTCTTCGATCAGGTCGCCTGTCGTGTTTTGCACTTTGTAGATGACATATCCCGCTTTTTTCGGCGCGGCTTTTCCTCTGTCGAACTGCTGGGCGAGGTCTTGCGCCCTCTTCAAGGCGTCGTCGGGGCCGGTAAAGAGGAGTGAATGGGTCTGCTTGACGTATTTCATCCCTTCAATCACACGGACCAGATCGGGGTCTACTTTTGCTTTTGCGAGATTGGAGGCAAAGGTCTTCATTGCATCCTGCAGATCGCCTGCGTCAGCCGACTGAATGGTATAGACGGAGAAGTTGGAGGGGAGGGAGGCAGCCGTTTTTCCCGCCCCTTCGCTGCCGACGTCGAGCGAAGAGACCAGTTGGCGGATCTTGGTATTGATGATCGGGGGCGCGACAAAGACCAGGTTGTTGGTCTCTTTGATCCAGTTGGCGTTATTGATCGCCTCCAAAAGAGCCGGATCTTGCATCCGCGTTGCAATTTCTTTGAGGTTTTGCATCATTTCACCGCCCTGGCGGTGGAGGAGCTGAAGGACCATTACTTCCGCTTTTTTCTCCGACCCTTCCGCTTTTCTCGGAGGCGTGTCGAGAATGGCCAGCACCGACAGCGCTTTTTCGCCAAGCTCCGGAGTGGTGACGATGAAGATCGAGTTCGCGAGGGTCTGCGGCACGAGGATGAACGGGGCCCCCTGCGCGAGAGGGGCCATGATCTGGTTCGCCAGGTTGATCAAATAATCCGGACCGTTGAACTGGATTTGATAGGTGCGGATTTCGATCGGAGAATGGGGCGCGTCGAGATTTTCGATCAGCCCTGCCGCCTTGTCGACGCTGGCTGTGATGTCTGTGATGATGAGCTGGCGGGTCTCCGGTGAAACTTCGATCAGCGCTTCGGCCGAGAGCATGGGGGTGAGGATTGCGGCCACCGAGGCGGGGTTTGCGTATCTCAGGCGGAAGATGCGTGTGACGATCGGCGCGTTCGAGCCTCCGCTTAAGGTGAGCGTCGGCATTTGACGGACCGCAGGATTTTTGTGGACGACCAGGCTGTTTCCCTGCTCGAGAAGCGTCAGCCCATGGATGCGGAGCGTTTGCAGAAGTGTCGCCATCACGTTTTGCGGCGTAATCGGTGCATCGGAAACAACAGTTACGGTAAATTGCAGATCTTCTTCGCTAAAGATGAAATTGACATTGCAGATTTTGCTTGCGAATCGGATGTATTCAATGATTGAAATCGTGTTGTAATTGATCGTGTATTCGTCTTTCATTGCGCTTTCAGCGGGAGGATCCTCTGCAGGCAAAGCAGCGGGTGCAATGGCAAGGAGTGCAAAGAGTGCGATGCGAAAGTAGAAATGGCTTCGATTCATAGTGCAAGTCGACCTGCTTGAATCGTAAAATACCCCGTCAATTATTGCAATGGGCCTGGAGGAAAACCCTCCTTTTTTTTCAGATGGAAATCGAATCATTTTTATAAAAAACTTTTAACTATGCGGTTTCAAGGATCCGGATCCCGAGTTGTTCACCGAGATACACCAGTTCGGCCCTGCCGACTTTTTGTCCGTTGACGGTGAGGACAACGCCTTGCTCCGGATGGATTGGGAGTTCGAGGAAGTTGCCGGGCGAGAGTTTCATGAGCTGATCTACAGTCATGCGGAGGCGCGCCAGCTCGACAGTGATGTAGAGCGGCAGGTCTTTGACAGCCATCGAGCGTCCCTCCTCGGAAGGGATGGCGCTTTCATGGGTGGACGGTTCGTTTTCCAGTTCGGGCGAGGGGTCTTTTGTTTCCATATCTTCCTCATAGAATAGCGCGTAATCGAGCACTTTGATTTTGTTTTCTTTGATGGCGACGTGAAAGAGGGGCGAGGGACCGAGGGTCAGGCTCGCGACGCCCGATTTTTGTTTTGCGTCATAGCTCCCTTTGTCCAGGAGGACGAAGTCGCCCGGCTTCAGATGGTTCCACTCATTTGCGCTTAAGAGGACGCTGCCGGTTTTGACGCCGACGGACACTTCAAGGCTTTTTGCGAGGGAAGAGGGGGAAAAGAGCGTTCTCAGGGAGGAGAAATGCCTTTGCCAAGAGGTGAGGAGGTGCGAGCTGATGAGAAGCCGTCCCCAGCAGGTCCTTTCTTCAAACGAGAGGCGGATGTCGGCGCACCAGCAGGGTTCCTGGGGCAAAGGGGCTTCGTCGTCGAGTTTCAGCGAAAGTTCCTTGAGGGGCTCTTCCGATTGGAGCGCATCGAGCGCGTGGATGGCGAGATAGCGGTAAAAGCCTTCCTGGAGGATCTCCGAGCTGACACTTCTCCCTTTGGTTTTTCCATTGAGAAGCCATGAGGCGAGCGCTGCGACGTCTTGTCTTTCCATGATCCAAATCGCGCTGCCGCTGAGCGGGGTGAGGCTTGCGCCGAGCGTCAGCAGGCGAGAACCGAGGCCATCTTTGAGGTCGGATGGATTTCTCCAGGCGCACTCTCCCAATTCGAAGGAAAGGCCGTCGACGCCGAAGGAAGACGCGATAGCGGACGAAATTTTTTGGAAGTCGAACCTCGGAGCATTGCCGTGGAGCGGAATGCGGTCTTCTCTGGCAAGAGCTTCGTCGATTTTGCGGATCCAGTGCATAGTCTCCATGAGTTACTCCTCCAGCTCTTCGTCGGATTGCTGTCTCTTGGGATTGCCGGACCACCTCGAAGAGAGGGATGCTTCAAGCCGTGTGACGCGGAAAGGGATCTCTTTGTTGTCATAGGCCGTCTCGAAGGCGGAGGCCAGGGAGGGGAGATTGGTTTGGAAAATCTGGACGGCCTGAGGCGATCCCTGCAAAGTGATGTTGAAAGAGCCGGGTGCGGTGGCATGCTGTTCGATGACGATGGTCGCGTTGTAAAAGGGAGATTTGTTCAGCGCTTCCCCGTTCAGGACGATTTCAGTTCGGTTGACGCCCGGCGACGTCTTCTGAACGAAGGCGATCGACCCGACAAGCTCCCGAAACAGCGTTTCCGTCACCGGGTTTAAAGAGGACGCTCCGGCGATAGACGCTTTCTCTGCGATCAGGACGAAGGGGGCCGGTAGCGGATGGGGGAGAGAGAGCGGCTTTGCTTCGCGCTCATTTTCTGCGTCGGTTTTTTTCTTTTCGACGGGACGGACGGCGGCGAGCAGCTCTTGCTGCGAGTCGAACTTCTCTTTTTTTTCCGTAGGACGGGTCGGTTTGCCTGCACTCCGTTTTTTCCTCAGCGGAACGAGAGCCGCCTCTTCCGATTCTTCAAAATTGCGGTGGGGAGGAGGCTCGTCGGGCATGTCGAAATCTTCCCAGAACGCATTCGACTGGGGCAGTTCTTTTGCGATGCGATGGGGCGTTGAGGACGGCGGCTCATCGATTGACGGAGGAGGATAGGCAGGAGGAGTCGCAATCGCTTTTTCTACGAGGTGCTCAAATCCTTCCGGAGCGGGGCTCGACGGAATAGCCATGTTTACAGGTCTTGGGGAGGCGGCGAGCTCAACAGGCCCCCGGATGATCTCCGTCTGAGGCGGGAGAAACGGAGGGATGGAAACAATCGGTTTTATTTCGGGTTCTGGAAACAGGCTTTGGAATGCTTCCCTGCCTCGCTCCAGTGATTCTTCCGTCTTTTCGATTTTGAGTAGTTTGCCCTGCAAGTCGAAAGATTCGAAGCCGCCGATCTCATCCATCATACAAACCCTAGCCGCGGAGAATTCCACGCCTTGACTTAACTTTAAGATGGAAATAATAAAAGATCAATTCGCAATATTTTTTTGAAAACGTCAGAGAAGGCAGTACGGCTTTTTTATTCGGAAGATTTGTTCCGTTTGTCCGATTGGCGCTTCCGCATCGTGTGTGTCGCAGATCCCTGCTCGTCTTGTTCCGCGCCCTCTTTCCGCTCTGCCCAGTAGAGCATCTCTTTTTCCCATTCCGCTTTGTGCAGCTCCAGTTTTTCCAGATCCTTTTTTTTCTGGAAGACTTCCTGGGTAGCTGCGTCGACCTGTTTTTGCGCGAGATCGACTTGTTTTTGCGCTTCGACGACCTTTTTCTGTTTATCGGCCAGTTTTTCGTCGACGAGTTTGAGATAGACCTTCATCTGCTGGATCTTGTCTGTCGTCGTCCCGGAATCCAGTGATTCGCGGAGCTGGGTGAGCTTGGCCGTCTTGTGCAGGGCGACGTCGTTTCTCTCTTTTTCGGCGGCGGTCAGTTTCTGTTTCGCCTGTTCGAGGAGCAGCTTTTTTGCCTCAAGCGTCTTGACCGCCTGGTCGAAGCGGTTTTGCTTGATCGTCATGAGCTGTTCGAGGGGATAGGTCAGGGGCTTCATACAAAGAGGCTTTTCAGCATGCGGAGCGTCTCTTCAAACGTGATCTTTTCGTCCACCTGCTGCTTGAGGAAGCGGTTCACTTTGTCGATGTACTTGAGCGCGAAGTCGGCGTTTTTGTCCGAGCCCGGCTTATATTCGCCGATCCGGATGAGGAGCTCGTTTTTCTTGTAATTGGCAAGCACTTCGCGTACCTTGCCGACGAGTTCGAGATGTTGGCGGTCGACGATGTTCGGCAGGATGCGGCTCACCGACGCGAGGACGTCGATCGCCGGATAGTGGTATTGCCTGGCGAGGTCGGAAGAGAGGATGATGTGGCCGTCGAGGATCGAGCGGACTTCGTCTGCGACCGGCTCGTTCATGTCGTCCCCTGCGACGAGGATCGTGTAAAACGCGGTGATGG
>DAIDLB010000074.1 GCA_027449725.1 Chlamydiota bacterium | reverse complement strand
CTGACAGCCACGGAAACTTCATCGTCTCCGGGAAAAAGAGCGTCTATTTCATCTTCGGCGTCTTGAGTGGACATGCCGGATACAACCATCTGTTCCATAGTGATATCGACGCATTCCGCAATCAGCGTCTTGGAGCCATTGCCGATCGACAAAAGCCCCTCTGCAAGGGCATTGTTCGGCCCGTCAAAATAACCGGCTGCCGCCAGACTCGATGTATAGAGAAGGAAAACTTCGGCTCCATTGGTATTGGAAGGGTTTTTCTCCAACCAATCCAGCCACAAATACGACTTTGATAAAACGTCGCTCCCCGACGTACCGCCCGGCTCAAACATCTGGTCCGGCGCACTCGGATCATACGGAGGCATCGGCTGATCGTTATTCATCGGTAGCGTATTCGGCGACGTCGATTCCGGCGGGGTGGACGTCTGCGTAAAAGTGCTTGGCACTGAATTGTTAACTTCCATGATTTACTCCCTTTATGTCGATATTATTTATATTATTAGTTCGGTTTTATACTTCCCTGTGATTACTATTATATATTAAGTTTTATTAAACTTTCTACACTTTTCTTGTTAATTTAATAACTTCACCAACCCATTAACCTCCAGCACGTTACAAATAAATGTTAATTCGCACCCAACCACAAACACCACAAGTCACGCATAATCAATGACATGAAAACACAGACGAGAGTCGATTTTAAGGATTTCCCAAAAATACGCATAAAAGCCTACACTCTGACCCACCTATGTCCTGGAAAAACCGCCTCATTCTGAACGGGGTCAAGTTGTTGGCCCGTCCCCGCCCGGCGCCCCGGGGGCCGGAAAAAATCCTCCTCATTGCGACGACGGCTCTGGGAGACACCCTGTGGGCGACGCCCGCACTCGCAGCCCTGAAGAAAGAATTCCCTGCAGCCAGGCTAACCGTCTTAACCAGCCCGGTCGGCAAAGACCTCCTCTTGCACAACCCGAATATAGACAAGCTGATCGAACTGCGAGAACCTCTCTTCTTCCGGTTTTTACCCCTCCTATCTCTTCTCAAAAATGAGGGGTTCGATACGGCCTTGATCTTCCATGCCTCGCAGCGGATGGTCCTGCCTCTTTGCGCCCTTAGCGGCATCCCGCGCATCATCGGCACTTTTGGCATCAATAAAGGGCTCGACGCCCTTTTGACCGATGCAGTACTGCCGGAAAAGGAACATGAAATTGAACGGCGTTTTCGTTTGATTGAACGGCTCGGCGCGAAAAGAGGCTCTCCCGAACTTGCCTACTATTTGCAACCGGAAGAAAAACTCTCGCTACCCAAAGAAAAGCCGCTTGTCGCCTTCCACGCGGGATCGAAAGAGCCGTTCCGCCGCTGGCCGCCGTCCCACTTTGCAGCCGTAGGCAAAGAGCTTGAGAAACGCTTTCGCTGCAAAATCTATCTGACGGGGAGTCCTTCGGAGCGGCCGATCCTCGAGGAGATCCGGCGCCACCTTCCCTCGGCATCGATTGAAGACCACTTTCCCTCTGTCCGCAATCTGGCGGCGTTTCTAAATGAGATGGATCTTGTGCTGAGCAATGACACCGGCCCCTTTCATCTCGCCTGTGCCCTGAAACGCCCCGTAATCGGCATCTACGTCTCGACAGACCCCAATCTCTGTGGCCCGTACAAAGCGCCTACCGCCTCGATCCTCACACGGCCGCGCACCTGCACGCCCTGTCTGAAGAGAAGCTGCCGCGACCCTTTCTGCTTTCTCCAGATCGGCCCGGAAGAGGCCATCGAACTGTGTTCTCAAAAGCTCTCTCCCCTTTAGGGCGTGCCATCAGCCCTGCAAATAGATTGCTCCCCTGTAAAAAATTTGCTACTCTGGGACTGGAAAAAAATGGACACACATTTGATGAGATCTTCTCTCGGGGGACGGGATCTAATTTCCATGGCCGATCTCTCGAAGCGGCAGATCGAAGAGATTCTCGACGCCTCGCTTTCGATCAAACGTCATGGCGCACCTCCGGATGCCCTGAAAGGGAAAATTCTCGCTTCCTGTTTTTTTGAACCGTCGACTCGGACGCGCCTCTCGTTCGAGGCGGCGATGCTGCGGCTCGGGGGCTCTGCTATCGGGTTTTCGGAAGGGGGCAGCACATCGGTGCAAAAGGGAGAATCCCTCACTGACACAATCCGGATCGTCTCGAATCTCTCGGATCTGATCGTCATCCGCCACAGTGCAGAGGGGTCGGCATTCGCTGCGGCCGAAGCGTCGGTCAAACCGGTGATCAACGGAGGCGACGGCTCAAACCAGCACCCGACCCAAACGCTCCTCGATCTCTTCACCATCCGCGAACTCCACGGCAAAATCGACGGGCTGCAGATCGCCCTCATGGGAGATTTGCGTTTTGCACGAACGGCCCACTCCCTTGCCCTCGGCTTGGCCCATTACGCGGCGCGGCTCTATTTCATCTCTTCTCCCGAGCTGGGGCTTCCCGATGAGATCGCTCAGGGGCTCCGCAAAACAGGGGTAAAGTTTTCGTACCATGAAGATCTCGAAGAAGTGCTTCCGAAGCTCGACATCCTGTATCTGACGCGGCGGCAAAAAGAGCGAAGCTCCCTGCCTGAAAAAAAGCCGTTTGTGCTGCAAAAAAAACATCTTGAGCAGGGAAAAGAATCCCTTCGCATTCTCCACCCCCTGCCGCGGGTCACTGAGATCGATCCGTCGATCGACGCTCTGCCGCAAGCCGCCTACTTCCAGCAGGCAGCCAATGGTCTCTTTGTCCGGCAAGCCCTTCTCTCCCTGATTTTGGAGGAGCCATGAAAGAGACGATGCTCTCTGTCACCGCGATCCGGACGGGAACGGTCATCGACCATATCCTGAACGGCCAGGGAATGCGAATCCTCCGCCTACTCAAAATCTATGGCAGCGACCCAATCACAATCGGCCTGAATCTAAAAAGCTCCCTCATGGGGCTGAAAGACCTGATCAAAATTGAAAACGTTTTCCTGTCAAAAGAAGAAACTGCACGGATCGCCCTCTTTGCCCCAAGGGCGACGGTCAACGTCATCCAGGACTATCAGATCGCCTCGAAATACCAGGTCCAGCTGCCGCAGCAGGTCGAAGGACTCCTCCGCTGTCCAAACAGCCTCTGCATTACACGGCTCGAAAAAATCCCTTCAAGCTTCACACTGATCGAACTCCGCGGGCGGACAGGACTTCGCTGCCGCTTCTGCGAAAAGGTCCACCGCCAGGAAGAGCTGATCGAATTATGATTGAAATTCATAAAGTACAAACGACGGACGGCCACCGGATCGACTGCTCCATCCCATCTGAAGAAAAGCTTTCGATCGACGCAGAAGAGCTGATGCTCTTTCCGGCGCTCATCGACCCGCATGTCCATTTCCGCGTTCCCGGGGCCGAATACAAAGAAGACTGGACGACGGCGGCCAAGGCTGCGATCGCGGGCGGCGTAACAACCGTTCTCGACATGCCGAACAACACGCCCGCCTGCTCGACCGCCCTTGCCTTCCACGGCAAAGAGGAGATGGTCCAAAAGCAGCTCAACGAGGCCGGAATTCCTCTCCGCTATGGTTTCTATCTCGGCGCGGACAAACGGCACCTGCAAGAGATCCCCAAACTCAAAAAAAGAGCCGCCGGCATCAAAATCTACATGGGGTCCTCGACGGGCGATCTCCTCATCGACGATGCGGCATCGCTGAAAGAGGCATTCCGGATCGCAGCCGCAAACGATCTCCTCATCGCCGTCCACGCCGAAGACGAGGCACTCCTTAAAGAGAGAAAACATCAGTTTGCAAATCGAAGCGATGCGGCCGTCCACTCTGAAATACGCTCCCCCCGGGCAGCGGCGATTGCCGTGGAACAGGCGATCCTCCTTGCCGAGGAGACGAAGGCGCGTCTCTATATCGCCCATGTGAGTACAAAGGGCGAGCTTGATCTTATCCGGAGCGCCAAGAAAAAGGGGCTTTCCGTCTACGCAGAGGCGACGCCGCATCATCTCTTTCTCAACGACTCGGCCTACGCCAGGCTCGGCACGCTCGCCCTCGTCAATCCGCCGCTCCGCTCGAAACAGGACCAGGAAGCGCTTTGGGATGCTATCCACGACGAAACGATCGATACGATCGGCACCGACCATGCGCCCCATACGCTGGAAGAAAAGCAGAAGCCCTATGGTTCGGCCCCCTCCGGCTTCCCCTCGATCGAATTCTATTTCTCCCTCCTCCTCAACGCGCATGCGGAAAAAAAGCTCTCTCTCGAGCAGATCGTCTCGCTCACGCACACGAGGCCGCAAGAGATCTTCCGCCTGCCGATCGACGACGACGTCGTTCTCGTAAGCCTGGATGAAAAAAGGACAATTGATCATTCGATGATCCGCTCCAAAGCTCGGTGGTCTCCCTACCT
Organism: Chlamydiota bacterium; assembly: GCA_027449725.1. GTDB lineage: Bacteria > Chlamydiota > Chlamydiia > Chlamydiales > SM23-39 > JAKBAE01. Next base: position 359 of record DAIDLB010000074.1, on the reverse strand, counting down.
TGGGATGACCCTCTCCGGCTGGCCCCGCTACACGATCTGCCGCGGACGCCTGTTCGATTTGCAATAAAAAAGCCGTTGTTTGCTATGCTCATCCCAGTCAACAAATGTGTGAACCATGCCTCGCTACCTCGACCCGAAAGCCGACGTTGTCTTTAAGAAAATCTTCGGCGAACACCCTCATCTTCTCCGAAATTTTTTAAACGCCATTCTCCCTCTGTCTCCGGACGAACAAATCGTACATCTCGAGTATCTCTCTGCAGAGCAAGTGCCGCAAATTCCGACGTTCAAGCACTCCATTGTCGACGTGAAATGCAAAGACGCCGAAGGGCGTGTTTTCATCGTTGAGATGCAGATGGAGT
>DAIDLB010000073.1 GCA_027449725.1 Chlamydiota bacterium | reverse complement strand
GAGCCTGCCCCTCTCCAATCCTTTGGCCGACCGTTTCGGCTCCATCCGAGTGATTGTTTTAGGCCTTCTTCTCTATACCGTCTTTTCCGTTCTCTGCGGGTTTGCCGAGACGTTTGTATTCTTAAACCTGTTTCGCCTCGGGATGGGGATTTCTTCGGGTTTTTTTTATATCCTCTGCCGTCGGCTCATCATTGCTTGTGCAACACCCAAAGAGTGCAAGATCTATTTGTTTTTCATGGTGCTCCTCTACGCCGTCGTCCCCGTTCTCGGCGCTTCGTTCGGAGCTTGGCTCGCCTATATCAATCTTTGGCGCTGGATTTTCCACGTCAATGAGCCAATCGCTATTTTTTTGGCCGGATACTTTTGGTTTTGCCACAAAAACCGCGATCCTGCGCCAACACTTCCCCTCCAGATCGACAAGGTCAGCTACTTCTTCTTTGCGATCGGCATCAGTTCTCTCTTAACTGCCGCCACGCTTTCCCAGCAACTCGACTGGTACCGCTCGCCGACGCTAGTGGCCCTGACCGTCATCGGAGTCCCTTCATTTCTCTTCTACATCCTCTGGGATCTCCTGAGCGAGGCGCCTCTCTTAGATTTGCGCCTCTTTAAAATCCCGCTCTTCTCCTATTCCCTCCTCAATCTGGGAGGCCTTTTCTCTTCGTATTTTGGCATGATCATCCTGATTTCTCTTTGGCTGAACCTCTATGTCAACTATACGCCGTGGTGGGTTACGGTCTTGATTGGAACGATGGCGTTTGCCGGCCTTTTCGCTTTTTTTGTCATCCGGCAATTTCTCGAACGGTTCGATCCGCGCTATACTCTCGCCCTGGCGATCGCCTGCTTTGCCAGTTCCTGCTACTATTCGACCTATTTCGACGTAGACATCGACTTTTTCCACCTTGCCGTCGCACGGGCCTTGGCCGGTTTCGGACTTGTCCTTTTCCTCCTGCCGATCTTCCAACTCGTCACCCACAGCTGCAAGCCGGAAAAAACCGACTCGGCCTTCACGCTCTTCCAATTGGTCCGCACTCTTTCAAGCAGCCTGGGATCGGGATTCTATGTGATCCTTTGGCAAAGAAGAGAGGTTTTTTTTCACGAGCGGCTGGGGGAGGGGCTCACGGTCAATTCCCAGCTCACCATCGACTATTTCGCAAGAGCGACACAGGTCTTCAATCTCACCCGGGAACAGGCTGTGGCGCAGCTCGACGTCTTCTTGGAGAGACAGGCGATTTCGCTCGCCTTGAACGACGTATTCGGCTGCATGGGATATATCCTCGTGGGGCTGCTCACTCTTTTGGCGATCAGTTTCTATGTCTTCCGGACGCTTGAGGTCCAGTTGGATTCTCGATAAAAATTAAGGGGTGTAGTCGCGAGGAGGTTCAGTCGATTTTCGGGTTCTCCTGCGCGCGATAGAGATTTTCTGAAAATCCCGTTTTTGATATCCTTTCTCCAAATTTTAGGAGAAAATATGTCTGCAACCTATTCTAATATTTCTTCAAGTTCCGGAAATTCTGCATTAAGATATTATCAATCAAAAATCGGAACTTGTGCAAATGATGTTTGTGAAAATAAAGTAGAGAGATTATTAAAATGCGGACGCTGTTTATTTGCAGAATATTGTTCTAGAGAATGTCAGCTAAAAGATTGGCCGCAACATAAACAAGTATGCGCGTTATTGAAGTCTGCAGATGTTGACGGAGGCGATAAAGTACAACAAGCGGTACGCATTGTTTTACAAGGAGAAATGGCTATCGTTCAACCTAAGAACGAAGACGATGGTTTGATTAAAACTCCTCAAGCAACGACCTGTCATGTCGTCACTTTATATGAACCGGAGAAGAAAATTGGTGTATTGGCTCATATTGATGACTATACTGAACCCGTTCAAGCGATCCAGAAAATCGGTCAGTTAATCAAGGAAAGATATAACGTGACCTTAGGCCCGAATTTTCGAGCGCGAGTGATGGGAGGCAGTGATAATTGCGTATCGAAAAAACACCAAAAACTCATCCTGTTAGCTTTAAAAAAGACCAATCCGAAAGTTCTACGCTTGCCAACCCCCCGACCTCAAGTTCTTTTTAATGCGTATGATGGGGCTATTCAATTTGCAGAAAAAGAGAATCCCGGACTCGAATATTTACAGCGAATAGAATATGGGAAGTGGAATACTTACTTAGATCTTGCATTTGCTGAAGTGAATGGCATGGACATCCCTTATTATGAAATTAAAGAAGCGAACCGTTACGAATCCGAAGTTCCGAAATTACCCGATGACATAAAGGTGATGGACAACGCTACAGCAGATATGCTTCTGCAATCCAGAACAATCTCCATTCAAACCCAGTGGCAAAGAACTCCAATATAGGAGTTTCAAGGGTGCTTGAGCCTATCTTTGTACACAAATAGCCTCGGGCGCGGACCCGATTGGATTTTTTGCATGTGTGAACTGTCCTAAACGGAACTTAATCTGACACCCGTGCTCAATAGCACGGGTGTCAGATTAAGTCCAATTTTCGACACTTAAACACCTATCCGTTGGACGGTGAGGTGAAATGTTCTCTGATCACCCCGCAAATCCTGGAAATGATTCGGTGTCCTGAATCCGCGGTTGTCAACCCCAAATTGTGCGATTTGTCCACCCGCGACACGATCGCTATCGCCACCATCCCCGACCCGGTAGGGACGACTCTGCTTCAGATCGGCTTGGTGTCTGCGGGAGTTGTTGGAGTTGCGCTTGCAACGGTAGCCGTAAAGAAAGCCCTTGAGTATTGCCGCAGTTCCAAGCCCAATCCAAAAACCGAGTAATCCCGATCTTATTCCACTCGAAAGGGGCGGAAAACTGCCCCTTTTGCCTTGTCTGTCGTTAAGAAAATTTTTTCTTGGATTAAAAATTTTGTTAACATATAACCCTCCTCCGTAAAAACCACGGAGGGTTTATGAGAACGATCTTTTGTCTTCTTCCCTTAAGCGCGGCGCTTCTAGCGAATCCCGCGATCGACCAAGCTGTCTCGCATCTCGACTCCTATGCGGCGTCGCAGAAGCAGGCGGGCATTCAGGATCCCGACCTCGCTTATCAAATGAGAAAGGCCCTTCTCATGGCCGATCTTCTCTTCGATGCCCAAGGGATGCTGCAGCTCGATCAGACAAACGCGGTCAAGGCCGCTTTTCTTCCGGCCCCCTCTCTTGACTATGAAGTGAACATGGCGAGGGTTCTCACTTCGCTTGACAACTCGTGGAAGTCCTTTTTTGATGGGATCTCTGCGCCGGCAAACGACATAATCCTCCGCGGCCTCTTCAGCACAGAGACAGTCACAAACCGGCATGCAAAGGTTGCGGTCCTCTCCGCCCTATTGGCTCCCTATAACCAGGGTTCTGTCGGAGATTGTTTTGCCGTGGCGGATTTGGTTCGCGACCATACCGAATACTATCGCCATACAGCTGAAGATTGCCGCTCGATCGTCATGAACGGATATGTGGCGAGGCCTGTAAACAATAGCGTTGATTATTTCTTCTATCTGCCAAGCCTCGCTGATGACGATCTGAGGCAAACGGTTCCTTTCAATGCCTCTTTGCTTCAGGCGCCGGGGATAGCGGCAGCGAAAACGGTGATGGGAGGGGACCGGATCGCAAACCTGTCCGACAAGGTGATGGCGGCGCTGCATGGCCGATCCCAAGTCACTCCGCAAGACCTCATCGGCGCGATGGCAAAAGTCATCGGGCCGGCAGATCCGGCTTCTTTACAGGCAATAGGGGAATATGCATTCAGCTGCCTGACGAACAACCCTGTTTTACGCGGCTGTGAAGCGGCGTTCTCCTCGATGGCAGAGGACCGCCCGAATGATTCGCTGCGGGGGAATATCAACAGCAGCCTCTCGCAGGCTCTCCGGAATGTTTTTTCCGATAAGCAGCAACAGCAAACATTTTTGAGCAATTTCAATAGTGCATACCGCCTCGTTTACAATTTGAATATCCCGCTTGCAGAGGTCTCTTCGGACGGAAGCTCGCATGACGGGGGCTTTCAGCTCTACAAGCGCTCGACGAATCCAATGATGATCGGCGATCGGATCGCAACGCCGGCCGATCTGCAGAAAACGGTGCTTGAGGTGCTCATGGCAACGATGGTTCACGACCCTCAGGTCTTGAACTACGTCCACTCGGATGCCTTCCTCAATGAGATGCTCTGGGATTTCGATCCGAACAACCGGAAAGAGTCCCATCCGGCGCAAAATTACTTGAAGCTGGCCCGCACGCCGATGCAGTGCTGCGACGGGGACAACCCGTATGAGGTCGACGATATAGATACGCAGACGAGCTATGAAGGAAGTGTGCAGACTTTTACGGCGAAGGATACAAAATCGCTGATCCTCTGGTGCATGGGACTGGCCCAAAAAGTATTTCCGGGACTCTTCCCGATGAACAGCCCGCAGCACGCCTTCAATTTTGTTCCTGCAAACCCCGATCTCGCCGCGTATCTCAAGAGCGGTCTCAGCGCAAGCCAATATCTCCAAAAAACGGTCATCCAGACGGGGATGCAGGTTTCCAACCGTCCGATGGATGCCGCTCTGCAGCATGCGCTGATCCAGGGGCTCTTCTCAGTGGGGCTGAAGGATGGGAGCGCGTTCAGAAAACTCACAGCTTCACTTGCCCAGAAAAAGCTAAACGTACAATCCTATGCGCAAAAGCTTTTGAGCGGGATCGTCAGCCTCTATGGCCTCGATCCCAACCAAACGGCGCTTCTGTTCGACAGTCTCTTGATCCAGGCCCTCTCGCCGAACGATCAAGCGATTATACAGAAGTCGGCTATCCGCTTTGCCAATACAAACTGGATTGAGATGGGAAAAGACATTTATTTTTGCGCTTTTTTCAATCCGCGCACACAGCAAGTTGCGTTTGGGTCGATCTTTGAAGATAAGACAAATCTGGCGCCCATGGATGAATCGGCCTGGATCAACGGCCAAGAGTGGGATGTCGATCTGATGCCTTACGCTCCGAAGGACAGTTTTTGAATGATACCCCAATCGGCCCAAATCCAATTTTTGGGCCGATTCTGCTAAGCCGAATCCAATATCTCCAAAATACGGTGGTCCACCATATGGAATATAAATGGCTTGTGTGGCATCTTGTCTACTCCATTCAGGGAGTTTTTTATGGAAGCTGTCGGGAATAGATTTTCTTGTTTGTTTCCCACAACCGAAGAGATCATTGCTCAAGATTTAAGCGAGAGCTGCCCTCATGCGGACAAAAAAATCATTCAAGCTGTTGCTGCGGCATTTGAATACAAGTTTTTAGGGAATGGATGCGTTAAAGCAGCAGTGCAGTTGACACTGAAAGGCTTGAATTTAAATCTTTCCGATGAGCTAATCACAGATTTAAGCAATGCGCTGAGCTCTCGTTCCAGCTGGGTATTGCTTCCCAGACTACAGAGCATGCCATGATGCGATTCATCATAGCGATCATGCAGATTTCGGTGGGCGGACCAAGATGATTTACCTGGAAGAACAACTTTATTGGATCCGCACCTTGCAAGGATGGATGGGATGTCCTGAAGGCTTACTCTCCGCCTTCAATTTTTTCGATTCGCACGGCTTTTATTTCATGGTGCTCGCGTTTGTCTGGATCGGAATTTCCTGGAGATGGGGCATCCGCCTGGGCGCCCTTCTCCTCGTAAGCGGCATGGTCAACCGTGCGGCCAAGATACTTTGCGATCTGCCGCGCCCATTCCATTACGACCCGACGCTTGGGCTGGCCGAAGCGGGAAGCTACGGCTTTCCCAGCGGCGCGGCGCAAACAGCCATGATCTTCGGATTCTTCCTGGTCTACACCTGGAAGAGCCGCTGGGCGTGGCCCGTCGCGGCCCTCTACGTACTCGCGATCAGCGCGACGCGCATTTTGCTCGGCGTCCATTTCTTTGTCGATCTGATCGGCGGCTGGATCTTGGGGCTTCTCGTGGCGGGACTCTTTGTCTTGACGGTCCGCCCCTTGGAGAAGAGCTCTTCCCGCCAGCCGGCCGTCATGCTCTCCATTATCTTGGCGATGGCTCTCCTCGGCTTGGCCGTTTTGCCCTCAAAATTCGACGCCAAGCTGATTGCCATCACCGTGGGTTCCCTCGGCGTCTATCTCTCCACGAAATACGGTCTCTATCTTTCACACCCCCGCATCGCACATGGCCTGCTTGCCGCAACAGGGGCCTGTCTCTTGTATTTTATTTTTTCCGGTGAGATCTTCTCTGCCCTCATTGCGGCATGGATTTCTCTCGCTGCAAGCCCCCTTTGCAAAAGACTTCTTGGGGGACTCCGTCCCCCATCCCCCTGCTAGGAAGCTGTACCAAAGCCGGGGCTCGTCGATTTTGGGGATTATTTTGGCCGCTTTTCGATTCTTTTTTGCAGGGGATATATACTTATGCCGATATTACCCCTGCAAAAAGAATCGAAAAGCGGCTCAAAAGAACCCCAAAATCGACAGAACCTTAAATTAAAGACACTCCCTGAGTGGGAAAACATAGCATGGGATGCAATTTTAGACAAAAAAAACCCTCTCCGCAGACGCAGAGAAGGCTATACGGAAAAAACTTAGATCTTGAGGAATCGCTCGCCCGGCTTTCCACCCAAACCAGGATGGGCGCCAGCCGTCGGCTGCTGCTGCGGCATCGGGAATTGGAATGGCCCCGGATCTTCGCCGGCGCAAATCTTGGTCACAATCTCGCGCCACTTCTCCACAGTCTCTACGAAAAGAGGAGCAAATCGGCGGAGCGCATTCGCATCGACGCCAAGTCCCATGTCGAGGACGCAATGCATCAGGATCAGCTCTTCTTTCGGAGCAACCCCAATGCCGCCGCCGGCCATTTGGCCGCCCAGCATCGAACCTTCCAGAAGGCGTCCATAGAGCTTCAGGAGAATTTTTTCATCTTTGGGAAGTCCGTCCAAAATCGGAGAGTAGAGATAAAGCCTGTCGGAATTCGGCTCGTAGGTAATGTGAAGGGAAAAGGTATTATCAATCCCCAAAATACAGGTGTTGTTTTCATCAAACAGCAGACCTTCGAGGTTCAGCTCCTTCCCAAACTCCCTCAGATTCGCCTTCGCATTTTCAAATGACATGAACTCCTCCTAAATTTTTAGCTCGCAGCTTCCCGATTCCTAGAAAACAGCAAATGAGTACGAAACGTTATAAATCTTTTCATCCTAAGATTGCAAGAAAATTCCCTGAACCGAGACCCTTCCTAAGCCCCCTTGGATACAATAAATCCAATAAATATTGTATCATTTTCAACCCTTTTGTACCATTTATATTTCCATTAAATGATTTTTTCTATATATGTTCATTTAATGGAAACTAAGATCAAAATCAGTTCAGGAACTCATGAGCCTTTAGGACTTAGCTATCAGTTAGGGGCAGCCAACTTTGCCGTCTTTTCCGCTCACGCCGCTAAAGCCACCCTAATCCTCTATTGGGAGGGTAAAAGGATCGAGATCGCCATGGAAGGGCCTTATATCGGCATCTGGCACGTCGCCGTCGAGGGTCTTCCAAAAGGAGCTTCTTATGCTTATCGGTTTGATGACGGCCCCCCCGTTTCCGACCCGTATGCAAAAGCCTATTCGAGTTTGTACAAGTGGGGCGATTTTTCCACGCCAAGACTCCCGTTTTTGTGTTCCTGCGAGCCGCTCCCGCCCTTCGATTGGCAAGAAGTTGCGAAGCCAAAGATACCGCTCGAAAATCTGGTAATCTATGAAATGCACGTCAGAGGTTTTACCCAAGACCCGTCAAGCCGTGTTGCCCATCCGGGAACCTATCTGGGAGCGATTGAAAAAATCCCCTATTTAAAACAGCTCGGCGTCAATGCCGTTGAGCTGATGCCCATCTTCGAGTTCGATGAAACGCATATGGTCAACGTGCACCCCAAAACGGGGAAAAGGCTCGTCAACTACTGGGGCTACAGTCCGCTCAGCTTCTTTCTTCCGATGAGCCGGTATGCAAGCAAACCGGAGAGGGCGGCGGAAGAATTTAAAACGTTCGTACGCGAGATGCACCGCTCCGGGATCGAGGTGATCCTCGACGTCGTCTACAACCACACTCCCGAAAATAAGGATTACATTTCTTCTTACCGCGGCATCGACAGAGCCTCCTATTACATGCTCGACGAAAAGGGCGTGGACCGGAATTATACCGGCTGCGGAAATACATTTCAGTCCAACACGCCGGTTGGATTGCGGCTCATCCTGGACTCCCTCCGCTATTGGACGACCGAAATGCACATCGACGGCTTTCGATTCGACCTCGCTTCCATTTTGACAAGAAATCCCAAGGGAAAGCCGCTCGCCGATCCGCCGATCCTCAAAATGATTGCAAAAGATCCCGTATTAAAAGGGGTCAGGCTGATCGCAGAGCCTTGGGACGCGGCCGGGCTCTACCAAGTCGGGCAGTTTCCCAAATGGGGCGCCTGGTCCGGATGGAACGGCTCCTACCGCGACCATGTTCGCAGGTTCATCAAAGGGACCGATCAGGAAGCCGGGCCCTTTGCGACCGCTTTATGCGGCAGCGAGCCGAGCTACGGCCCTGTCCACACTCCCCTCTCCAGCATCAATTTCATCACGGCCCACGACGGCTTTTCTCTTTGCGACCTCGTCAGCTATCAAGATAAGCACAATGAGGAAAACGGCGAGAAGAATCGCGATGGCTCGAATAGCAACGACAGCTGGAACTGCGGCGTGGAGGGGGAAACAAAGGATCCGGCGATTTGCGGGCTTAGAGAAAGGCAGATGAGAAATTTCCTCCTCGCCCTCTTTTTCTCGCAGGGCATTCCGATGCTTCTCATGGGCGACGAGATTGGTCATACAAGAAAGGGAAATAACAACCCTTATGTACAGGACAATGAAATCAACTGGTTTCATTGGGATCTTTGCGCAGAAAGAAAGAAACGGCTCGAATTCGTTTCCTCGCTCATCGCGTTTCGAAAAGAGCATAAAGCCTTGCATCGGAAAGAATTCTTCACCTCCGCAGACATCGACTGGCACGGAGTCCTTCCAGGAAAACCCGATTGGGGGTCTCGCCTCGTCGCCTTTTCCCTAAAAGACCCCGACGCACCGCTCTATGTCGCCTTCCATGCCGGATATGCGGAAACGGAAGTGACGCTTCCTCCCGGAAAAACGTGGAAAGAAATCGTCGACACGAATCTTCCCTGGGACCGCCACTGCCTCAACCGGCCGAAAGAGGGCAGGACTCTGGAAAAAACGGTAAAATTGGCCCCCTATTCGGCGCTGGTCGCAATTGCAATCTAACTCGCGTATTGCTACAGTTCTTGCAAGCAGATAAATGCAAGGAGTCTCATGCGCCGCTTCATCCCCATCTTACTCACTTTGACCGCAACTGCATGCAGCAAATCGGGAAACGACCTAACCCGCTTCTACGAAGACGGCAGGGCGAAGCCTCTTGTCGCCATCGCCTCGGTCATCGATGCAACTTTGGTCGACCTTCCCTGGAGCCTCTCTGAAGAATTGACATCGATGATTGTAGACGGGGTCTCTCAAGGAGGAAGAATTTGCGTCACCGCCAAAGACGAACTCTCTCCAAGCGACATTCCGTTCGGCTCCGACCTTTCATGGGTGAAGAGGGAATTTCCCGATGACCAGTTTGTCGTTTTCCTCGAACTTGTCGAACACGATGTGGCCGCAGTTGAACCGAAAGCGGGAGCCATCCCCTTCGAAACAGCGATGAACCTGAATACGACAGTCAAGATCCGCGTCGTCGATGTAAGATCCCTTTCTCCGAAGATCGTCTTGCAAGAGCAGGTTCGAAACACCTACTTCATCCCGAAAAACATCGTTCCGACGGACTATGCCGTTTCCGGCTGGGGGACAAACGAATTTCTGAGAACGCCCATGGGACAGGCCCACCAACAGCTCGTCCATGAGATCACTCTCAGGATCAACGACTACATCCAATTGGCAAAGAGCCGATGACGAATTTTGGGGAAGAGCTGGCAAGCGCCCTTTTTGCAGCAGCCGCATCGCTCATCGCGGTGTCGATCGGCTGGAAAAAGGGTTTTTTCCGGATGCCGCCTTTTGCGGAGAAGCCGAGGCATTCCCCCACTCTTCTTCTTGTGATCCTAGCTTTCGGCATCTACTTCGCGTTAAGCCTGATCGTCCCCGCTTTCTTTACGAAGGAGCTTTTACGCGCAACCAGCCAGGAAGCTCGGGTAGAGATAGCGACGCTAGCCGCCTTCGCCCTCTCTTTTTCCATTCTGGCCGCCCTTTCCCTGTTTCTTTGGGCCGTTGCAAAGCCGATCCGAACCTCCATTTTAGAACGGAGCGGCTCTTTCGAGCCAAAGAAAGACCTGGCAATGGCTGTGGCGGCATGGCTCATCTCGTTTCCCCTCGTCCTTTTCATCGGCAGCTCTTTCGACCTCCTCCTCTATTTTTTTACCGGCACCTTTGATTTCCCCGACCAGATCGCAGTCCTCTTTCTCAAGATGACCTTCGAAAAGCCCCTTTACTTTTCACTCGCCATCAGCTCGATCGTCCTCTTCGCCCCGCTCATTGAGGAGACTCTCTTTCGAGGATTTCTCCAAAGCTGGCTCCGGCGCTACCTCCCCCCCCTCCCCTCTATCGCCCTAGCCTCGCTCCTCTTCACCTCATTCCATTTCTCCAGCGACCAGGGGCTATCGAACTTTTCGATCCTAAGCTCCCTCTTTGTCCTCGGCTGCTTCCTCGGCTTTCTCTATGAAAAACGGCAATCGCTTCTCTCCCCGCTCCTACTCCATTCTCTTTTCAATGCTTTAAGCGCCGCAAATCTCTACCTTTCGAG
>DAIDLB010000072.1 GCA_027449725.1 Chlamydiota bacterium | reverse complement strand
CGGAAGGATTTGCGGCCAGTGGGTTTCTTTTAGATAGTTGAAGTTGATATGGGGAGAAATAATCGGAATGAAGAGAAAGCAGGTCAGGGTGAGGCCCAGCATGAGGAGCCGGTTGAGCCGGTCGGATGCTTGCAGGCTGTTATAGACGAACCCTGCAAAAAACAGCGTGAAGACGATCGAGGCGATCATGTCGGACAGGCCGTGCTGGAAAAATCCTCCGACAACGGTGCCCGCGCCGGCGATATGGGAGATGACCGCGCAGTAGAAATAGATCGCATAAAAGCACCAGCAGGAAATCGCGGTGCGCTTGCCGAGAAAATGGCTCACGATCGACATGAAATGAGCCCCTCTCGGCAGCCAGCTGCATGCTTCGAGTAAAAGGCGGGAGCAGCAGAGGGTGTAAAACCAGGAGAAGAGGAGCATCGCATAGCTGGGGAAGAGGCCGCTGCCGCCCTGTGCTGTGGGCATCCCGACCATTCCGGTTCCGATCATGGACCCCATGATGAGGAGTGTCGCGCTTAGAATTCTTTTCTTGGGCTGGAGCAAGGGTTTCTCTTCCGTGCGTGCAAAACATTTTTTTAGCAAAGTACGGTTTGTAAAAGCTAGTGCAAAAAGAAGCGTGTGGATTAGACTCTCTCAGATAGTATGAAAGAAATTCTCGTCAAAGCAGATCTTTTCCTCTGGAACGGCTTCCTGATCTACCTTCTCCTCGGCGTCGGCCTTTATTTTACGGTTCGGTTGCGCGGGATGCAGTTTCGCTATCTGCCCTATGCCTTGAAGCTTGCCTTCACCCGAAACGACCGGAATGCGGAAGGGGACATCAGCCAATTCCAATCGCTCATGACGGCGCTGGCGGCGACGATTGGCATCGGCAGCATTGCCGGCATGGCGACGGCGCTGATGGCCGGCGGGTTTGGAGCTGTCTTTTGGATGTGGGTTGTGGCAGCGATCGGCATGGTGACGAAATATGCCGAGGCGATCCTCGCGGTGAAGTACCGGCGCCTTGATGCGGCCGGGAAGATGAGCGGCGGCCCTATGCATTATATCGAGCAGGGGCTTGGGTGGAAGGGGCTTGCAAAAGGGTTTGCCATCGCCGGCGCTCTGTCGTCTTTTGCCGGCGGCAACCTGACGCAGTCCCACTCGATTGCTGCGGCGATGCACGAGATGTTCTCTATTCCCCACCTTTGGACCGGCGCTTCTATCGCTCTTCTAACCGGGGCTGTCCTCCTGGGGGGGATCAGAGGCTTGGGGAGGGTGAACGCCGTGCTGGTTCCCGTGATGGCCCTTCTCTACATTGGCGGCGGCCTGGTGATCCTGGCGCTCCATGCCGGCAAGATCCCCGCGAGCTTCCTCCTGATTTTCCAAAACGCGTTTACCGGCCAGGCTGCGGTCGGAGGCTTTCTTGGCGCGGGCGTGATGGGGGCTGTCCAGATGGGAATCGTCCGAGGGATTTCCTCCAATGAGGCGGGGCTGGGGAGCGCGCCGATTGCGGCGGCAGCGGCGAAAACAGATTTCCCCGGACGCCAGGCGCTCATCTCGATGACCGGCGTCTTCCTCTCCAGCTTCATCGTCTGCACCATCACCGTCCTCGTCGTCTGTGTGACCGGCGTGTTCGGCTCTACCGACGCATCGGGCGTGCTTCTGAACGGCGCCCCGCTGGTGATGCGCGCATTCGAGTCGACGATCCCGTCGGGGAAATGGATTGTCGCCGTCGGTATCGTTCTTTTCGGCTATTCGACGATCCTCGGCTGGTCTTACTATGGCGAGCGGTGCATGGAATACTTGTTTGGCAACCGTATACTGCCCTCCTACCGCCTTCTCTTCATCGCCGTCGCCTTCATTGGACCTCTCTTTAGCCTCGATGTGGTCTGGGCGCTGGTCGATATCATGAACGGCCTGATGGCCCTTCCCAACCTGATCGGACTTCTCTTCCTCGCGCCTGTCGTCGTCCGCGAGAGCCGCGGCTTTTTCCAGATGCTAGAACAAGAAAAATCTTTTACCATCCCCTCTTGATATAAATTTAACGAATTGCTTATGCTCTTTGCCTTTCCTTGAGGAGGCGCATATGAACGTTAGCTTTTTAACTTCTTTCGACAGCGAAAGTTACATCAAGATGGGGCGAGCCGCCTGCATCGACGCACTACCCATTCTCCCGGCCTTGCGCGCTATTTTAGGGCTAGCCCTATGGAGCCACCCCCAAGGTTTCCGCAATGAGGACCTGGCAGATGCGGATGGAACGGACTTTATGTTGGATGGCACCAGAGAGCGGACGGAAAAGGTGATCGACCTCTATTTACAGCGCAGAGTCGCGGTAACGGCTCCTACGGAAGAGTTGAAAGTCTCGACTTTGGCTGCCCTGAAATCGGCCTTCACCGAGGCATGTCAGAGAAGAATGGTTCAAATCGACAAAATTGCAGCTGACTTCGGAATTAAAAAAGTTTCATTCGGTCTTTCTGTTCCGTCCGACTCTTCATCGGGGGGAACTCCTTATGAAGCTGTGGGAACCTGCGCTTCCTGGTTTAGTAATCCGATGATCGTCTGCAACCCACCCCGTATGAACATCCAAGTCGATCCCGAAGCCCAGGTCTCTTCAGAGCAGAAACTAGATGAAAAGGACAAGGAGTTCGTTGTCGCTCATGAGATGGTTCACATCGCTAAAAATCACGAACTGATCGCGAATGTGAGCTATCTCGCCTATTCCTTTCTGGCTGCAGGCATCTGGGCAGCCGGCATGAAGAGCGGCCTCACGATGGGCTCTGTCCTATGCACCTACGGAGCGGCTCTCGGCGTAGCAATTCCTTTTGAACTCTTTTTCTATGGCCTCAAGCGCAGCCAGGAACAAGACGCTGATGTGGAGGCGATCCGCTATCTGGGAACAAACGAGGGCGCCAAGCGATTTTTCGAGGGCATGAAGAATCGAGGCATCGTGGATGACCTGGAGCATCCTCCCATAGATCTGCGCCTCGCATATATCGGAGCGAGTGCATGAAAAGGATTTTAGTGGCCCTTCTCTTTGCGGCAACGTCTCTTGTTGCCGCCCCGCAAGCGATTGTCTTTGACTTCGGCGGCGTCTTGACCGGCGAGCCAAACCGCGAGGCTGTCGTTGCTTTCATTCGGGATTCTTTCACGCTCTCGAAGGAAGAATTCGAAATCGCCCAACAGGAAAAAAGGCTCTTTCTCAAGCAGGGAGGGAACGACGAGGCCTTTTGGCTCTCCTATGCCAAAACCAAGAGAATTGATCTCCCATCCGATTGGCCAGACTCTTTCCAAGCAATTTTAAAAGAGTCTGTCGGGGTCAATCCTCGGATGTTCGCTTTGGTTGAAGAGTTGAAAGCAAAACAGATTCCCGTCGGCTTGCTTTCGAATATCGACGCGAGGCTTGCTAAACTGATTCGCAATTTTGGATTCTACGATCTCTTTGACCCCTGCCTCCTTTCTTGCGAAATCGGCATCGAAAAGCCGGATCCAAAAGCATACCAGCATCTATTGGATCATCTAGCACTTCCTGTCGAAGATGTTGTATTCATCGATGATCGGCAAGAAAACGTTGACGCGGCAAGAGAGGCCGGAGTGGATGCCCTTCTTTTTGAATCGGAAGCGCAGTTGAGAAAAGAACTGGCTCAGAGGGGAGTGCTTGAGTGCTAGCGTGGGGACTCCGTCCCCACACCCCCGCTAAGGGGACGGAGTCCCC
>DAIDLB010000071.1 GCA_027449725.1 Chlamydiota bacterium | reverse complement strand
GATCAAGACACTGTCTCTCTCTTCGTAGGAGACCGTTATTTTCGAGCCGTCAGCCTGGAGCGTTTCGATCAAGCGGTCATGGGGATCGTAACGGAAGCGCGTCGTTTCTTTTTTGGTGATCGAGGCGAGGTTTCCTGCTGGGTCGTAGGTATAAGACGTGTTTAGGCGGCCATCGACTGATTTGGCCAAAACTTGGCCAAGCGCGTCATTTTCGTAGGAGGTCCAGCGGGGGCCGTTTTCCTCTTTCGAGAGGAATCCCAGCGGGTCATAAGAAAATCGGCAGGTGCGCCCCCCTCTCGTTTTTTCAATCAGTTGGCCGGAAGGGGTATACTTGTATGTGGTCACGGCTCCCAGCGGATCGGTTTCTTCGAGGAGATCGTAGGCATCATAGCGATAGCTCGTCTTACGCCCTCCGACTATTTTGGAGAGGGGACGTTTGAGTAGATCGTAGGTATAGCTCGTTGTCAGCCCATCCGGGTTGGTTGCTCTGAGAAGATTGCCGTTCGGTGCGTAGGAAAAGCGGTCTTCGCCGCCATCGGGATGAGTGATCGCCAGCGGATCTCCGTAGCTGTTTCGCTTGGTTGCCGTGGTAGCTCCATACGCGTCACGGCGCAAAATCTCCCGGCCAAATGAGTCGTAGGCGATCTCCAAGAGGGTGGGTTCTTCTTCGATCCGGGTCGGCTTGCCGTGGACAGGGTGCCATTCTGTCCGTGTTTCAAGGCCCAAATAGTTTGTTTTAAGGATCAGCTGATCGGACGAGTTATAGGTAAACCTTGTTGTGTGGTCCCCTTCCTGCAGGAGCGTCAACCGCCCCTTTTGGTCAAAGGCTCTACAAATAGAGAGGTTTCCCGAGAAAGGAACTTCGCGGACATTCCTTCCCCGGGCGTCATATTCGTAGGAAGCCGCAGCCCCTAACGGGTTGGTCTCCTCCAGCAGGTTGCCGCGGCTGTCGTAGACCCTGGTCACTCGATAGGCAAATTGGCCGCCGGAGCCGTAGTGCTCCTCTTCCTTGCAATTTCCAAACTTGTCGTAGGAAAAACGGGTTTTATGGAGGAGGTTTTTTTTCCAATCCCGTTCGATCTTCCATTCGGGAAGGTGCAGGTGGGGCCCTGACTGATAGAGGAGATACGTTGTGACGGTTTTGCCGACTTTCGCTTCTTCGATCAGGTTGCAGGTTTCATCGTAGACGTAGGTCGTCTTCCGAACAAGAACTCCTGCAGACAACGTGGTTTTGGCCAAGAGCAGATGCGTATCTCCGAGATAGGCGTACTCATAGCCGAGGCCGTCCTCGAATTCTTCTTTCACGATCCGGTTTTTGGAAAAGACGCGCCGGATCGTATGGACGCCAAAATTCCCTTCCCAAATCTCCAAAGTAGGGTTGCCGAGAGAATCGCACTCATAGCGCTTGGTGAGGAGAGTTTGGCCCTGGCCATCTTTCGTCACGATGCTTGCGATATGCTGCTTGCTGTCATAGGAAAAGAGCTTTTGGTTATAGAGCTCCCCCTCGAACCAGTTCTCGATGGCGGAGAGAAGAAATGCCGCATTGAACCGGTAGATCGTTTGCGAGCCGTTGGGATGGGTTACGGTCGTAGATCCCCCCTTTTTTCCGGGAAGAGGAGGATCGTACGCAAACGAAGTTGTACCCGAGGGCGTGGAGAAGGTCTTAACGCGGCAGGGCGTCTTTTTTTCCTGCCAATAGGTGCAGGAAATCGGATAGCTCTTCGTATCATAGGAAGTCAGAAGCGTGCGTTCGTTGTAGCCGGCCGTGTTGGAATACACAGGGTTCAGCGCGTGCGTCAGGACGGGAAATTGGAACTGGACATGTTCATCGTAGTGCTTTCGTTTGATTTTCCCTTTGATTTCCCGGGTTTCGTAGAAAAGCTGGACCTCTCTTCCATCGGAGCTCTTGTACCGGTTGGGCCCGATGCAATCGATCGCCGTATAGACATGCCGGCCGCTCCGATCTGTTGCCAAAATCTGCGCCAAGATTTGGCCCTGATAGGCGTATCGGATCGCCTTTCCATTCGGGAGGAGCTCCCGATCGAGCCGGTAGAACCCGGCCCACTGGCACCGGTAGATCCTTTGCGTGCCGCTCGGCCAGACCACTCGGATCTCCTCTCCATCCACCCAAAGCTCGATATTCCGGATATCCGCCTCAGCCGAAGGCTCGCCTCTTTTCAGGTTGCTGCAGCCAAACCCCGCCGTCTTCAACTGCCCCCGGTTCCCCCTGATGTCGAACTCCAGCACGGCACCCTGAGGATCACGCACCTGAAAATAGGGAGAATGGCGGTTCGTTCCCGCCCACAGATGAGGCAATACGACCCATCCCTTCGCGTTAAGCTGGCGGAGCGCTTTGCCCAACTCCAATCGGTCTTCCGACTCTTTGTCATGATAGCGGCCAAGAATGTGCGGAGGAAGATAGGTTCTTTGCAGCAAGAGATCCTGCGCCCCTCGGACATGCAGGTCCGTTTGCGAAAGCGAGAGCTGTCCCGACGCTGCCGAAACAAATCCTTCTACAACCAGGTCGGCATTGAGCGCCGCGATTTCATCCGGTGCAGAAGGCGCGATTTCATCGAACGCCCCCGCAAACAGCCGAACGGAACAGACCAAAAGAAACAGCCAGCGCATGGAAACCTCAAAAATGGGGCGCCAATCGTATGCAAGTGAATTTTATTTGTAAATCAGATGATGTTAATAGCGTCTGCGAAGGAGCGCCTCTGGCTTGCAAAGGGGCTCGTCCTCCAAAATTTGAACGATCGCGTCGATCCAGGCAGGCGTAAGATTTAGGGCCGGACAGCGCAGGGAGGCAATTCCTTTTGCCTTTATGATCGGGACGTAGAGCTGTTCGATTTCGAAGAGCGTTTCGATGTGGTCCGAGGTGAACGCAAGGGGCACAAAGACCACCGTTTTTCGTCCTTGAACCCAGGAAAGATCTTCGCACACGTCTTGTGTATAGGGGCGGAGCCATTCTCCTCGCCCGAATTTGGATTGATAGGCAAGCTTTCCGATCGCGTCTGGAAAAGCAGCCAGGATCGCCCGGAAAGAAGCCTGGCATTCCCCCTCATACGGATCTCCCTTTTCGACGAACGATCTTGGGAGCCCGTGCGCTGAAAAAAGAAACGCTGCATCTTTCTCTTGGATAGCATGCTCCTCCAAAAACGACCGGATCGTCGAAATCCACGCCCGGATGAATGCGGGATTGATTGGATATGACTTGATCCAACGGAGGTTGTTAGACGAGAGCCGTTTGGCAAAGAGGGTGGCGATGCTTCCGGTTGTGGCATACGAGAATTGGGGAAAAAAGGGGAACACGCGGATTTCGTCTGCTCTGCATGCTTCAATGGCTCTCAAAGAGTCTGCATGGGTTGAGGGGAGATAGCGGTGGAATGTTAAGACGGGGACTTGGAGCCGTTCTCGCAATTCCGATGCTATTGTTTCCGTGGTATCATAGATAGGCGACTTGCCGCCGATCGATTCGTAGTCGTGGCGGATCTTCGGCGCCCGCTTTTTGGCGATCCGGCGGAAAAAGAAGGGGGGAAGCCACGTCCGGATGAGCTCTCGGTCAGTGAGAAGCTCGCACAAAAAGGGTTCGATCTCGTCGAGCGATCTAGGTCCGCCGAAATTCACGAGCAGGATTGCCATTTTTGTTTCCAATTAGAGCGCTTTTTTTTAACATATCGCGAAAACGATGTCCAACATGGCTTTCTTTTTCCGCCTTTTTGCTGCTTTTCTCTTCGCGGCCGGTATGTTTTGCGGCTGCAGCAGGGAGAGGACCGTACTTCGAATTGGGATCGACTCCAATTGGTATCCCCTCGATTTCAATTCCGAGCAGTCCTTTGTCAACGGCTTCATGGAAGACCTGCTTCAGGAAGTGGCTGCCTATAGCGGTATGCGGATCGAAAAGGTCGAGGCAAATTGGGATTCCCTTCTCGACGGGATGAGGGAAAAGCGCTACGACGCGGTCCTTACCTCAATTCCCCCCTACAATTTCAACCTCGCGAAATACGACTTTTCAAAGAACGTGCTCGATCTTGGGCCGGTTTTGATCGTCCAAGAGAGGTCGAAGATGGGCAGCTTGGACGAATTGTCCCATGAACTCGTTGGCATCATTGCCGGAAGCGACGCCTCCCTTATCTTGCAAAAGCACTCCGACATTTTGATGCGAAGCTATCCTTCCATTCCCGTGCTGCTCGACGCTCTGACGGATGGCGAGCTCAAGGGCGCTCTCCTCGACCGCCTCCCCGCGTCGAGCTATGTGCGAGATCTGTATGCCGGCGCATTGAAGATTGTAAGCAAGCCCCTCAGCGCAAAAGGACTCCACCTGGCCGTCCTCAAAGGGCAGCAAAAGCGGGCCCTGGAGCTTTTCGACAAAAGCCTGGAGCATTTGCAAAAGAAAAAGAAGCTCGACGCGATGCTCGCCAAGTGGCAGCTCGATTGATTTTCAATGTGCGATTCGCTCTATACCCGTTCCACCTCACAGGAACCCAAACGCAAAGACGCCAAGCCGCGAAGACGCAAAGAAAGTTATAAATCATTTTTCTTTGCGTTCATTTTTCGTGTTTGAGATGTTTTAATCGTTTTGCGTTTGGGTGCCTCTCAGGTGGAAGCACTATATACCCAAACAACCTCAAGAATATGACGCGGCCAAGGAAGCAATGCCATGAACCAGGGCGTTATTGGTGATGTGGAAGGCGGTGCTTGCCATGAGGCTATTTGTGGTTTCGTATTCGATCGTACAGGAGCTGCCTCCCAGAAAGATGCCCAAGGTTTGCACGACTGATCCGAAGGTCGATTGGTAATTGGTTTGTAAATGAACGGCGGCAAAAAGGGATTGGACAAGCAAAATTCTCGCATAATCAGAGGCGAGCCATTCAACGACTTTTCCTTTTAAAGAGGCAGGAACATGCGCTTGCATTGATTTTTGGAGGATACGGACGGAGTGTATAAGGGTACCTCGAAAGGCAAGTTCTTCCAATATGGGAATTAAGACGACAAATTCCAATGTAGAGATATCTGAATGACTGATTTGGCTGTCATTTTTCGGCAATGAGAGGCTCTGGGCTTGAGTCGCGAGGAGATTGAGGCAGCCTCGGATCATCACAGTAATCAGAACTGATTTAGGGAATTCCGCCAGCGAGCGCAGAGAGGCGTGCCAGATTTTTTGGTGCCAGGGCAAAAACGCTCTTTCAAGACGTTCGCGATGGATCCTCTCATTCGAATAGTTGAGGATGGAGCCCTTAAAGAGCCAGGAAGAAATCATATTGCTCAAAGTTGTGCTTTTTTAGGTTCAAGTCTTGGTCAGAAATGTACGA
Source organism: Chlamydiota bacterium (assembly GCA_027449725.1). Classification (GTDB taxonomy): domain Bacteria; phylum Chlamydiota; class Chlamydiia; order Chlamydiales; family SM23-39; genus JAKBAE01. The sequence goes on along the minus strand of DAIDLB010000071.1, from coordinate 3,159 downwards.
AGTCGCGATGATAAAAAATTGAAATGTTTAATTCCATTTAATAGATTATTTTAACTGGTTCCCAGTTTGCAGCGGTCGTGTTCCGAGTATTCGGCGCGCACTTTTTCCAAAATGGCCGGATCGGGAGGGCAAGGCTCGATGCCCCAGATCTTTTCTGCATAGTTTCTGATTGAGATATCGGTGGAAAAGGAACCCATGCCGGCGATGTTATGGATCGCCGCCTCGGCCCAGCGGATCGGGTTCTGATAGAGCTCTTCTACCTTTTTTTGGGTCTCGTAGTAGGCTTGAAGGTCTTTCAAGACAAAAAAGCGGTCGTCCTCAAGGAGCGATTGATGGATTTGGGCGAAGGCTGCGGCCTCTTCGTCGGTTTCTGCAAAGAGGTTTGTTTTCAGAGCGTCGACGGCTTTTCGGATCGCCTCATCTTTCTGGTATACATCCCAGCTTTTGTAGTCATGCGTTTTGTCGTTTTCCTCTGCGCTCCGCCCGAACTTAAAGGGCCACCAGGCGTCTCCGACGGCTTCCCGCATCTCGATATTCGCTCCGTCCTCGGTGCCGATCGTCAGCGCTCCGTTCATCGAAAACTTCATGTTGCCCGTGCCGGAGGCTTCCCATCCGGCGGTTGAAATCTGCTCCGAGAGGTCGGCTGCGGGGATGATGATTTCCGCTTTGGTGACGTTATAGTTTTCGATGTAGGCGACCCGGAGGAGTCCTTCGGTCCGTTTATCTTGATTGACGGTGCGAGAGATTGCGCAGATCAGCTCGATGATCTGTTTGGCCCGCGCATATCCGGGTGCCGATTTGCCGCCGAGGATCGACATGCGCGGCGTCCGTTTTATGCCGGACAAAATCTCCTGGTAGAGCATGATGAGGTGAAGTGCGTTGAGGAGCTGGCGCTTATATTCATGGATCCTCTTTACATGCACATCGAAGAGGGCGGAGGGGCCCAGAGCGCCTGCTCTTCCGATGATTTTGCCTTTTCGGTCCCGCACCGGATTTTCTTCGACAAGAAAACGGATCAGCCTTTCCTTATTCTTCTGTTTGATCTGGAGAAACTCTTTTTGGCTTTCCGGATCGGTTGCAAAGGGGGCGAGTGCTGCAATCCTGGAAAAATCTGTGATCCAGCCGTTTCCGATCCTTCGGGTGATGAACGCGGCAAGAAGCGGGTTGCATAGAAACAGCCAGCGCCGTTGTGTCACGCCATTTGTGACGTTGGTGAATTTATCGGGGAAGAGGTCGTAGAAATCGCGAAAGGTTTTGGCTTTGAGGATGTCGGAGTGGAGCCGGGCGACGCCGTTGATTTTATGAGACCCATAGATTGCGAGATGGGCCATCCGCACTTGGCCGTGTTGGAGGATCGAAACTCTTTGTACCTTTTCTTCGTCGCTGGGGAACTTGGCGCGGACGGTATTGCAGAGCTTCTGGTTGAGCTGCTGGATCAGGAGGAACTGCCTTGGCAAAAGCTCTTGCAGCCGCGTCTCATTCCACTCTTCAAGCGCTTCGCTCAAGATCGTGTGGTTCGTAAAGCTGGTGCAGGCCTGAACGGTTTCCCACGCGTCTTGCCAGGAGAAGTTGAAGTTTTTCATCAGCGTCCGGAGCATTTCAGCGATGAGGAGCGCCGGATGGGTATCATTGATCTGGATCCGCATCTTTTCTTTGAGGCTGCCGAGGTCGCCGTGGGCGCGGAGATGCCTGCGGAGGATATCTTTAAGCGAAGCGGAGACGAGGAGGAACTCCTGTTTGAGGCGGACCCGTTTGCCGATCTCTGACTGGTCGTTCGGATAGAGGACGTCGGTGAGGGACGTATTTTCGGCTGCCTGGTCGAGGAGTCCTGCGTTGAAGCGCTGGAGCTGGAAATTGCGCGGCGACTCTTTTGTCGACCAGAGGCGAAGCGCCAGGACGGAAAAGTCCCCTTGGGGCGCGTAGCCGATGATCGGCAGGTCGAACGGCAAAGCGCGCACTTCTTCGGGGTCTTCGATCCCATACACGTCTTCGCCGTGGCTATTGGTCCCGTGGACCGGCCTGCCGCGGAAGTGGATGGGCACGGCAAACACGTCTCTTCTCGATTCCCACGGATAGCTGTTGAGGAGCCAGCAGTCGGGCCTTTCTACCTGCACCCCTTTCCAAAGCTCCTGCTCGAAGATCCCATACTGGTAGCGGAGGCCGTAGCCGCGCGCCGGATAGCGGAGAGTGGCCAGCGAATCGAGAAAGCAGGAGGCGAGACGCCCCAGGCCGCCGTTGCCCAGGCCCGGATCGCCCTCGCAGCCCATCAGGTCGGAAAGGGAGCGGTTCATCTTCGCCAATACGGCCTCTACCAGCTCGGTTGCGCGGATATTGGCGATGTTGTTCGTTAAGAGCCTGCCCGGAAGATACTCGAGGGAGAGGTAGTTGACGATCCGCGGCTTTTTTTCATGGATGGTGTCGACGCAGGCCGTCCAGTTGATCATGATCTCTTCGCGCAGAGCCTCGACGAAGGCGAGGTGAAATTCCTCGATCGTCGCTTCCTTTTCGCGCCGTCCGCTTTTTGCGATAATAAAGTGCCGGATCTTTTGGACGAAAAGATCAGCTTGCCCATTTACATCCATGAATTTGGATATACTCTAAACAAATCTAAAAAAGCCAGTGGGAGAAGGGCTATCCATCGAACTGCACCCCAGAAAAAGCCTCCAGAACTTTGCTGGCGATCGATCGTATCTCATGCCAGTCAGGATCAGCGAGAACCTTGCGCTCATCAATTTGCGGAGGGGAACATAAGTAATAGATCTCTGGTTTGTAATAAAATTCGTCAATCTTTTTATTAAAAAGGTTGAGTAATTCAAATTGTTCGTCTGAAAATTCGTTGCTGTTTTTGTGGTTTTCGATAAACTCGTCAAAGGAAGTGCTGTCATACAACAAACACATTAATTCTTCAAAAATGCTGGGGTAATAATTCGGATCGTGTTCAAGCCATGCCTTTCTTTGATATTCCTGATTGGCAATAAGTTTTATGATTTTCAGGATGGCGGCAAGCCATTCAAGTGTTGGGGACATTAATTACCTTCAATAAAACAAATGTCAAGGATCGGAAGATAGGTTCACTTCAGGAAAAGCCTCCAGAACTTTGCTGGCGATTGAACGTATACCGCGCTCCGTCAGGTTTTGTGAATTTGGGCTCGCTGCGGC
>DAIDLB010000070.1 GCA_027449725.1 Chlamydiota bacterium | reverse complement strand
AAACTTGGGCTTGATGAAGGGCTCGAAGGGACGGCGGCCCTGGTCGGCACCGAGGAGCTTCTCCGCGCCGGAGAGGCGGCTGGAGAGGTGGCGGAGCGACTCGAGGCGCTGAGAGAGAGCTTCGAGCTTCTCGTCGACGAGCATGCGGGGGCTGCCGCGGAGCGAAGCAAGGAGATGCTCTTCCGTTTCGAATTTGGAGGAGAATGTGACCGAGGCCGCGCTGGCAATGTCGGGGATGTAGAGGAAGTGGCGGCATGCCGGCGGAACGTGAAGGTAGATGTCGACCGTGACCTGAGGCTCGATCTCGATTTTCGCAACTTGCTTGGGGGGACGGCCGCGCTTGGGGCGGGGATTGAGCGCTTCGTTCGAGTAATAGGTCCGCGATTTTTGGACGAGGTGGTCGCGCGCCTGGGAGACGTCTTTCGGCACCTTGGTTTCGAATTGGAGGCGCTTGAGCTTCTCTACAACGTTTTTAGTCAGTTCGAGGTCTTCCTCAAAAACGAATTGGATCTCAAGGCCGCGGAGCCATTCGATGATCCGGATGCGGGAGCGCTCCTGATAGTAGAGCTGCCACTTTTCGAGCTCGGTGAGGTGATCGTAGATGAATTCAAGAAAGTTTTCGCGCGCTTCTTTGGCAGAGATCAGGTCGAGAAGCTTTTCCTTGGTATCAATGTCGTAGACTTTCTCGTGGACAAATCCCTCCATGAATTTTTTGACTTCATAGAAGGTCATTTTGGGGACGAGGCAGTAGCGGTCGCTGTTCTCGAAAATTTCCTTGTCGAGAGCATCGAGATCTTCAGTACTTTTGTCGAGGTCGACATAGACGAGGAACCCTTCGACGCGGTCGAGATAGAAGTCCCGCTCATCGTCGGACTTGGCGAAAGCGTCCATCAGGCGATGGTAACGGAGGAGGAGAGGATTTTTAGCTACTGGATATTTTTCAGCCATAGCCAAAGAGTGTAGCAGACTCCCCCTTGCCTTGCAACCTCGACTTTGTACATTTTTGACCGAAAGCTCGATAAGCAATTGGCCCAGATGACGTTATATTTCAGGAGACACCCTGCGGAACGCCGGCTACAAAAATGTACAAAGCCGAGGCAACAGCCTCGTTGACTTTTCTTGCCTTTGTCTCTATATTTTTTTGGTTTAAGATGGTGCTTATATGATCGACATCAAAGAATTGCGCAAAGACCCCCGGGAAATTGAACGGCGTCTGAAGACGAAAGACCCGGAGGCGTCGGTAGATCCGGTCTTGAGGCTGGACGAAGAGATCCGAACCCTCAAAACAGAGGCGGAAGAACTGAAGGCCAAAAGAAACGCCGCATCCAAAGAGATCGGCGCTATGAAACAAAGGGGAGGCGATCCCACCGCCCTGATGGCCGAGGTGGGATCGATCGGCGATGCAATCTCAGAGATGGACCACCGGATCGCGGCGCTGGAAGCGAAGCTCGAAGAGATCCTCGCCTGCCTGCCCAACTTGCCGATGGAGGATATTCCCGTATCGCCGAGTCCAAAAGATAACGTCTGCATCAAGTCGTGGGGAGAAAAGCGTGAGTTCGACTTCCCCTTCAAAAACCATGTCGAGTTGAACGAGAAGCTGAAGCTGTTTGATTTTCCCCGTGCGGCGAAGGTTTCCGGCTCGGGCTGGCCGCTTTATCGAGGCCTCGGCGCAAGGCTGGAATGGGCCCTTTTGAACTACATGCTCGACACGCATAGGAAAAACGGCTTCATGCAGATCATGCCGCCCCTTCTCGCCCGACCGGAGACGATGTTCGGTTCTGCCCACCTGCCGAAATTCGAAAGCCAACTTTTCAAGATCCGCGATGACGACTACCACCTCTATTTGATCCCAACATCAGAGGCGACCCTCAACGGGATGCATCAGGACGAGATCTTCGACGAAGAGGATTTGCCATTGAAGTATACCGCCTATAGCCCCTGCTTTCGACGCGAGGCGGGCGCCGCTGGAAGTCAGGAGCGGGGTCTCATCCGGACGCACCAGTTCAACAAGGTGGAGCTGTTTTGTTTCACGACGCCGGAAGAAAGCGCGCGGATGTTCGAAGAGATGGTGGCGAGCGCCGAAGAGGTGCTCCAGGGGCTCGGCATGCACTACAGGAATATGCTCCTTACGACGGGGGACATGTCTTTCGCCGCTGCGACAACGATCGACATCGAAGTGTGGCTGCCCGGCCAAAACCGCTATTATGAGGTTTCGTCCGTCTCGAACTGCACCGATTTTCAGGCGAGAAGATCGAAGGTTCGATGCCGCAAGAAAAACGATAAGCCTCGTTTGGTTCATACGCTGAACGGCTCGGGCGTCGCTACCTCGCGCCTCATGGTCGCCTTGCTCGAAAATAACCAGCAGGCCGATGGTACGGTCCTTGTGCCAAAAGTGCTGCAGCGGTATTTAGAAGAGGAAATCACACACCTGACATGATTGACGATTTTATTTCGTTTCTCAACCGCTCGCCTACCTCTTGGCATGCCGCAAACGAGATTGCCGTCCGCCTGACGGGATTCACGCGCCTTTCCGAAGAAGAGGGCTGGCGGCTTGAAAAAGGAAAAGGATACTACCTTGTCCGCGACGGCTCGGCCGTCGCGGCCTTCCGCCTGCCGAAAAAAAAGATGCGCCGGGCGGTTTTACTCGCGACCCATCTCGACAGCCCCTCCCTCAAGCTGAAACCCATCGCCGATGCGGGGGGCAGCGGCCAGATCTCGCAATTCTTCACCGAGCTGTATGGATCTCCCCTCTTGCACACCTGGCTGGACCGCGATCTTTGCCTCGCCGGGCGGGTCGTCGACAAAGCGGGTCAAAGCAAACTGGTTTTTTTAAAGGATCATCCCCTCATCATCCCCTCGCTCGCTCCCCATTTCGATAAGGGAAATTTAGACAAAGGGCTGCAGATCAACCGGCAAGACCATTTGCGCCCGATCGTCTCCCTCTCGAGGGAAAAACCGCTTGGGCTGGCGCAAATCCTCAATGAGGAGCCTATTGCCTTCGACCTCTTTCTGGTCCCTCTCGAACAGGCGGCCTTTCTCGGACAGCAAAAAGAGATGATCGCATCGGCGAGGCTCGACAACCTCACCTCCGCTTATGCCGCACTGTACGGGATGACGGCCTCGGAGGCGCAAGATGATGCACTGCAGATCGCCCTCTTTTTCGATCACGAAGAAGTTGGTTCGGGAAGCTATCTCGGCGCGGAGTCGTCTTTTTTAAGCCAGACGCTGGACCGGATCGCGTTTCATGAGGGACTCTCGGGCGACGATCTCTTCTCCTTCCGGAGTCGGACCTGGTGCATTTCGGCCGACGCGGCGCATGGCTACCACCCAAATTTTGCCGACCGCTTCGACCCGAAAAACGCCCCCTGGCTCGGCGACGGCGTCATCCTCAAAACAAATGGACAAATGCGTTATGCGACGACGGCGACGAGCGCAGCGCCCCTGATCCGGCTCTGCCGAAAAAAGGACATCCCCCTGCAGACGTTTGCGTCGAGATCCGATATACCGTCCGGCAGCACGGTCGGATCGATCGTCTCGGCGGCTTGCGGCGTCTCTACAGTCGATATCGGGATCGGGATGCTCGCCATGCACTCGATCCGCGAGACGATCTCTACTCAAGACCAGATCCTGCTCTGCAAACTGCTTAAAGAGGCTCTCCACGATGCTAGAGAAAGCTAAAGACCCCGCCCATTTCCACGGAAAGCAGCCACTGGAGCATGTGCTCGCTGCGCGGATGAAAGGACAAATTGCGACGGACGAGATCCACGGCGCCGAAATGCCGGGCCATCTCAGCGCCCTTACCGACGCAGCCAAGGAGACGGCTTTGATCTTTCTCCTCCTCCGTCCGCTGCTTCCCGCTTACGCCATCCTCTTTTTCATATGCGGATGGCTCGTCTGGAAGACAGGAAGGAGCGCGCTCCTCGGCTATTCAAGGCTCGAGCGGATGCACCGCGTCATCGAGGAAGAAAGATGGGAGATCGAGCACCACCGCCCGCAGGAAAAAGAGGAGCTCCGCGCCCTCTACCAGGCAAAGGGATTTTCAGGGCGGCTTCTCGACGAGGCTGTCGACGTGCTGATGGCCGACGACAACCGTCTCTTGCAGGTGATGCTGCAGGAAGAGCTCGGATTTCGAGTTGAGTCGGAAGAGCATCCGCTCAAGCAGGCGGCAGGGGCGTTTATCGGCGTCTTTGCAAGCGGAGCCGTTTTAACCCTTGCCCTCTTTACACTCCCTTCTGCTGGAGTTTTTGCGATGGCGGGAACCGTCATCGCCTTCTCCGCCGGCTTTGCAGCCAGGCGGCAGAAAAACCGGGTCACTCCGGCCGTCGTCTGGAATCTGGCCTGCGCCCTCCTCGCCGTAGGCGTCTCTGAATCGCTCTCACAATTAATATGACAACTCCCTATTTCTTCGATGAATTTTTCTCGTCCGGCAAAGAAGAGAGCATCAGCCCGTTTCTCACACGGAGCTCCAAGCGCTGGGCCCGCCATCTCCCACTCAAGAGCGCAGGCCTCTCGTCGCTTTTCCTTGCCCTAGCGTTTTCTCTTTCATTTACAAGCGCTCCCCTCTCCAACCTCCTTCTCGCCTTCGTCTTCTTCTTTTCCGGCGTACCGGCCCTCATCGAAGCTCTCGACGACTTGAAGGGGCTGCAGATCAATATCGACGTCCTCATGACCCTCGCCGCCTTCTTGGCCCTTCTCATCGACAGCGGCATGGAGGGAGCTCTCCTCCTCGTCCTCTTCGAGATCAGCGGCGCCCTGGAAGAGACCGTCTCGAAAAAAGCCCTCAGCGCGATCCACAACTTAAACCACCTCGCGCCGAAGTTCGGCACGATTGTCCGAGAAGACGGAAGCACCTATGAAAAGTCGGTGCGCGAAATCGCCGTCGGCGAGAGGCTCCTCATCAAAGCCGGCGAGATCGCGCCGCTCGACGGCATCGTCCGAGAAGGCACTTCATCGGTCAACCTCGTCCACCTGACGGGCGAGAGCATCCCCGACCCGAAAAAGCCGGGCGACGAACTTCCGGCGGGAGCGCGCAACCTCGATGCAGCCCTTGTCCTCGAAGTAACGCGAACGTCCGGCGACTCGACCCTCGCGAAAATCATCGACCTGATCCTTCAAGCTCAAGAAGCCAAGCCGCGCCTGCAGCGGTGGCTCGACCGCTTTGGAAAGACCTACGCGACGACGATCATCCTCCTGACCTTTCTCTTTGCAGCCGCCCTCCCCCTCCTCTTTTCTATGAGCTACAGCGGGCCGGAAGGATCGATCTACCGCGCGCTCGCCTTCCTTATCGCCGCCTCTCCCTGCGCGCTCATCATCGCCGTCCCGACGGTCTATCTCAGCGCGATCAGCGCCTGCGCCAGAAAAGGGATTTTGCTCAAAGGTGGCGTAACCCTCGACGCCCTCGCCTCCTGCAAAACCGTCGCCTTCGACAAGACGGGGACGCTGACGACGGGCGAGCTCCTCTGCACCTCGCTAGAGCCGGTCGGCCCCACATCGATTTCCGCTCATGAAGCCCTCGGCATCGCCGCCTCATTGGAGCGCCAGGTCGTCCACCCGATCGCCACGGCAATCGTAGCCCTGGCCAATGAGAGAGGTGCGCCCTTGGTAGAGATCCGAAACTTCAAAACGATCCCCGGCTATGGCCTCGAAGGGACGCTTGCCGACGGCACGCCGGTAGCCATCGGCCTACTAGAATATATCATCCCGGATGAGACCATCCGGACCAAAACCGCGAGCTCGATGGGACAGATCCTCTCCGCCCTTCGGATCGGAGAGACGCTCTACCTCTTCCGCTTCACCGACAAAGTACGGGAAGAAATCCCCAATCTGATGGAAAAACTGCGGCAGACGAACAACCTCACCCCCGTAATGCTGACCGGAGACAACGAAAAAAACGCGAATTTTGTGGGCAACCAGCTCAACATCGGCTCCATCTTCGCCAACCTCCGGCCAGAAGACAAGCTCAGAGAAGTTTCAAGACTCCTCGAAACCGGAGGACTTGCGATGATCGGCGACGGCATCAACGACGCACCCGCTCTAGCAAGGGCCACGGTCGGCATCTCAATGGGGCGGATTGGATCGGCCACCGCCGTCGACGCCTCCGACGTCATCCTCCTCAACGACGACCTCCACCTCCTCAGCTGGCTCTTTTCAAAGGCAAGCCTCACGCGGCGGATCATCAAACAAAATCTCACCCTCGCCTTCATCGTCATCCTCTTCGCAACAACGCCGGCGCTCCTCGGCCTCGTCCCCCTCTGGGCCGCCGTCGTCTTGCACGAAGGGGGCACAGTCCTCGTCGGCCTCAACAGCTTGCGTCTCCTGCGCTAGATTGGGGGACTCCGTCCCCCCTGCCCCCTGCTAAGGGGTCGAGCCCCCTTAGAACCCCCTGTTTTTTTCTTCCACAGAGTGGAACAAAAAACAAGGGATTTTAAAGGGGCTTGCCCACTTAAATTGATTTTAATCTTGAGGCTGAGGCATACTCGTCCCTCTTTTTTTAAGGAGAAGGACATGACTCGGATTCGACCAGTACTACAAGCCGTCGTGCACATACCGGTTAAATGTGAAACCACTGCAAATAAGAAATACGATGCTGCCCTCACTGCTCTGGCACTTGCGGCTAGCGTCGCAGTCGGCGCGTTGCTCGTAACCTATGGCCGCAGCTGGTTTAGCAGCTCCGTTGCCTTTTTCTCAGAGCAAGATGCACCAATGCATGTGGTCAAAACGGTTGATGATGTGGGCAACCGCGTATTGAAACTGGAGACTTGCCCACGGGATGCTGACGGTATGTTCCAATGCTCCAACGCCAGAGCGGAAATATACGAGCCGTTTATGATCCAAGACCATCGGTTTTTCTTCGTTCGCCAGTGCGAGCTTGGGGAAAATAATGTATTCAATTGCCCTGAAGGAGAACTCGACATGCCGACCCAGTGGCTGAAAAAGGACGGCGTCTGCTCGAAAGAGCCTTGCTTCCTGGACCCATTTGAAGAAACGCCCTTTTTGGGCCAGTGTTTGCCAGACGAATGTTCTCCTCCCATAAAATGACTGTCGTAGCCTATGACTCTTGATATTGCCAAAAGCTGGTTTGCCAGCAACCGCTCCACCGTCTCTACGGCGATCAATGCCTTCAATGTAGTGAATACAGCGGCTTATCTGACAAGCGCCATCTCGGATGAAACGTATACCGTCGTCCTCCTTTCAGGGATGCTCGGATCGATGGCCTATAACCTCATCGACGCCTCCGTCTCCTATGCAGGCAAAGGAGTCTCTTCGATCACAGATCAAGACGCCAAAAGGATCGCCGAGCAGAATGTCGGGGCGATCAAGGCCAAAATCGCCTTCGAAACCAATCCCTGTTTGGAAACGTTTCTCGGGATAGCAGGATTTCCCGCTGTGGACAAGCTTCCGGATCATTGGGAAGTCGCCTCTTTCGCAGGCAAAGTGCTGCCTCATCTGGCAAAAATGAAACAAAATACGATTCTCTGGCGGACCTTCCGGTGGAACTTCCTGATCCCCTTTATTTTTGAACAGGTCATTGAAGGGACAATGCGGGAAATGGGCAAAGCGGATGAAGCGGGGCGGGATGCAGAGACATTGGACCGCTGGCTCGCTGTCTTGAAAGCGCTGCCGCCGGAAGAGACGGATCACCCGATCTACAAAGAGCTGGAAGCGAAATTCGGCCCCACTCTAACCCACTTGACCGCCCTGAACCCGCAAATGGGGCTCCAATACGCGACGGCGTTTCATGAACTCACTGAAAAATCCCTCCCAAAAAATGAGGCCGCTCTGTAAATGAAAGGGGTATGCAGGAAAACCCGGAACACCCCAAACTCCCCCCCGATGAGCTAAAAGCCGCTCTGCAATCCGAAGCAGAGCGCTTTGAAATCGCCCTCCATTGGCTCGAAGACCACATGCCGTCCGGCTTCTTCGAAGAAATCGATCCGAAGTCCCTGACCCTCATCGCGAGGACCCTTCTCAGCTTTCCCCTGCAAGACTGCTATTCCGAGATCCGCCTGAGGCACATGGCCCTCGTCCTTTGCCTTCAAAGCCCCGATGCCGACCAACGGATCCTCAAGCACTTCGGCAATCTGGCGATCCGCTACTACCGCACCTTCGTCTCCAATGAGCCGCCTCCCTTTTTCCGAGGCAAATCTCTCCTTTGCATCGCTGTCATCGTCCACTCCGAAACGCTCCGGAGCGAAGAGGAAAAACTTCCCGCCGTCCGCATCGAGGAAATCCAAAAACTCGTTCTCTCCCGCAATCCGAAGATCAGCCAGGAAAAGTTCGAGACGCTCCTCAGCGGCTTGACCCCGCGCTTTTTACGCTCGATGACAAATGAGAGGCTTACGACGGCCCTCGATATGTTCTTCCGTGCTGAAACGCGCGATCTCTGCCAATACGAGATGCGCCGGATCGAGGATTGGCAGGCAAAAGAATCCCCCTCCGTCCAGCTCGTCCTTGCCTGGAAAAATGTCCCCAAGCACCTCTTTCTCTACCGGATCGCTGCAATGGTCCACCGCCACGGCCTCGCTTTGCAGCGGACGGTCGCCGCCTACATCCAACCCTATAGCACAGAAAGCACGCTGATCCTCTCGCTCGGCCTCCACGGCCTCGATGGCAAGGCGGCCTGGGAAGCGGCCGACCTCGACGACTTTTTGCGAGAGCTCTGCCTCTTGAAGTCCTTCGAAACGCAGGATGCGATAGGCGAAGTATTCGTTCTGTCGCGCCTCCTAACCGGCAATGAAGCCCACCTCGTCCGCTCCCTAATCGCCGCCACCCACCAGGTTCTCGTCTATGCCGACCCAAACCTCTACTCGGTCGAAAACGTCGAAGAAGGGTTTTGCCGCCATCCCGATCTGACGGTGCAAATCGCAAAGGCGTTTCAGGCGAAGTTCCATCCGAAGACGAACAACCTGGAAGCGTATCTAGATCAACGGGGTAAACTTCTCGCCCTGATCGACAATCTCGACACAGGGCAGCCCGTCCACGACACCAGACGGAAAAACATCCTGAAAACAGCCTTGAATTTCCTCGACCATCTCCTCAAGACTAATTTCTATCGCGGCAATAAGAACGCTTTCGCTTTCCGCCTCGACCCGAAATACATGGACTTCACCCCTTATGAACGGAAGGAAAAATTCCCGGACCTGCCTTATGGAATCTTTTTCATCCGCGGCATGCGCTACATCGGGTTCAACATCCGCTTCAAAGACCTCGCCCGAGGCGGCGTCCGGACGGTCATCACCGAACGGTTCGAGCAGTATCTTTTGGAGAGGAATTCAATTTTCTCGGAAGCCTACAACCTCTCCTATACCCAGCAGAAAAAAAATAAAGACATCCCCGAAGGGGGCGCAAAAACGGCCATCCTCCTCGAACCGTTCGAAGTATTCGCCAAAGAAGAGGAGATCTACCGGCAGGAGATGGAAGATGAGGGGATCGTCTCAAGCGTCATCGAAGAAAAGCTCAAAGCCTACCGCCAAAGCCATAAGCTCGCCTACCTCTACGCATCGCAGCGCTCCTTCATCGAAAACCTCGTCGTCCTCGTCAACTGCGATGAGACGGGGCAGCTCAAGCCCAAACACATCGTCGACTACTGGAAGAGGCCCGAATACATCTATCTCGGCCCCGACGAAAATATGCATAACTCGATGATCGAATGGATCGCCGATTACGCCGTCGAGCGGGGCTACCGGCCGGGCCGCTCGTTCATGAGCAGCAAGCCGGGAGCCGGCATCAACCACAAGGAATATGGCGTCACCTCCTTCGGCGTCAACGTCTGCATGGAAGAGACGCTCCTTTGTTTAGGGATCGACCCAAAAAAAGATCCGTTCACCATCAAGATCTCGGGCGGCCCCGACGGCGACGTCGCAGGCAACGAGATCCTTAACCTGTATAAATTCTATCCCAAGACCGCAAAGCTTCTCGCCCTCGTCGATATTTCCGGGACGATCTACGACCCGGCCGGACTCGACCTGAAAGAGATGGCCGAACTGTTCCACAAGGCGCTCCCCCTCCGCAACTTCCCGCCGGACAAACTCTCCGACGGCGGCTTTCTCCTCGATTTGAGGACCAAGCGGGAGCAGACGGCCTATGCCCAGCAAACGCTCTGTTGGAAAAAACGGGACGGCAAGCTCGTCGAAGAGTGGCTCTCCGGCAACGAGATGAACCATCTTTACCGCAATAACGTCCACCAGACGAAAACCGACATCTTCGTTCCCGGCGGAGGACGCCCGCGCACCCTCAATGAATCGAACTACAAGAGCTTTCTCGACGAGACGGGAAAGCCTACGGCGAAAGCGATCGTGGAAGGCGCCAATCTCTACCTGACGCCGGAGGCCAGGCGCGAGCTGGAAAAGCTCGGCGTCCTCATCCTCAAAGACAGCACCTGCAATAAGGGAGGCGTCATCTGCTCTTCTTTCGAGGTGTTGGCGAGCCTCTGCATCACAGCCGAAGAGTTCATCAAAGAAAAACAGGAATTTGTCAAAGAAGTGCTCGCGATCATCGGGAGGGCCGCCCTTAATGAATCGCGCCTCGTCCTGTCGACCTTTCAAAAAAGGGGGGGATCGACCACGGAGCTCTGCGACCTCGTATCGGCCCGGATCAACCTCTTTAAATACCAGTTGCTCGACTACTTTGAGACGATCGCGCTGCCTACCGACCCCTCCCACCCGCTCATCCGGTGCCTTCTCCTCTACTGCCCGCCGCTCCTCCGGAAGCGTTATCCTGAGCGGATCCTCGCCATGCCCGATATCCACAAAAAAGCGGTCATCGCCTGCTTCATCGCCGCCCGCCTTGTCTACACCCGCGGCCTCGACTGGTCGCCCTCGGTCATCGATATCCTCTCGACCCTATCGAGCGACCCGCACATTCTCAAAGAAGAATAAAACGCTCTCTCTATCAATAGCTTACAACCAAAATCAAGCAATTCAACAACGAGATTGCTAAAAATCTTGCTAAAGGATTGGCCTTTTGGTATAATTCGATACATGTTAGCAGAATTCAAATATGAGTGCTAAATTGAGAGCTATCCAGACTCCGCCCAAGAAGCTCCCGAAGAACGACCGCGAACAGGCCGTCCTCTTTGGACTGATCGAGCTCTACATCAAAAGTAATAAGCCAATTGGCTCCCAGACGCTTTTGGAAAACGGCTTCGAATCGCTCAGCTCTGCGACGATCAGAAACTACTTCGCTAAGCTGGAAGGACTTGGGTACTTGGCCCAGCAACATGCGTCCGGAGGCAGGATCCCGACGGCCAAGGGGCTGCGGCTCTATGCAGACCATTTTCAGGGGCAGGGGACCCTCGACAGCGACCAGGGAAGCCTTCTTGAAGAGGCCTTCAAGCAAAAGGACAAGGAAATCGCCGCCCTGATCCACCAGGCGGCGGAAACCCTGAGCCGCCTCTCGAAATGCGCCGTCTTCATCTCAATGCCCCGCTTCGACCAGGACTTCATCCAGGACGTCCGGCTCCTCTCCCTTGAAAAGACAAGGGTTCTATCCGTCCTAATCACCGATTTCGGCCTAATTCGGACCGAAACCCTCTTTTTAGAAGCCGAAGTGGATGAACTTTTCCTTCATACTGCCGAAGCCTATTTCCGCTGGAGGCTGGGGAAAGGACCCGAAGTTTCTTTTGGGACAGACGAACAGGTGAAGATAGCGCAGCGGCTCTACAACGAGCTGATGGTCCGCCATGTCGTCGGCTATTTGAACTACCCGTCGGAAGAGGTGATGCGCTGCGGCGTCTCGCGCCTTCTCGCCTATCCGGAATTCAGCGACGCTACGGCCGTGGTCAGCAGCCTGGCCCTCCTCGAAGACATCGAACAGATGCGCGCGATCCTGCGGACTGCCTGCAAAGAGCACGCATTGAGCTACCGGATCGGGGAAGAGACGCTGGAGACGAATGCCGTGATCGCGATCCCTTACAAGATCAACCAATCGATTGTCGGCGCAGCGGCGCTGCTCGGCCCGACCCGCCTCCCCTACCGCGAGCTCTTCGGCCTGATGCGCCACTTCAGCGAGCTTCTGACGAAATCGCTCACCGAAGCGGTCTATAAATTCAAGATTACCTTCCGCCATGCTTCCGGCAGCAAACAGATCGGAGCCGCGGAAGAGCCCCTTTTAGAAGATAAAACGAGAGAACCATGACAGAAGAAGAAAATAAAGTCGAAGCGCCGGAAATTTCCGTGCAAGCGCAGCTCGACGAGTTCAAAGACAAATACTACCGCGCCCTCGCGGACGGCGAAAACGCCCGCAAGAGGCTCGCGAAAGAAAAACAGGAGATGCTCCGCTATGGCGTCGAGAATGCGATTGGCGAATTTTTGCCGGTGATCGACAATTTCGAGACCGCCCTGCGCCATGCCGACGCCGCATCGCCGGACATTAAAAACTGGGCTTTTGGATTCCAGATGATCCTCGCCCAGTTCAAAGAGGTGCTCCACAATCACGGCATCGTCGCCTTCCACTCGGAAGGGTGCCAGTTCGACCCGTCCTTCCATGACGCCGTCGAGATTGCCGAGACGGACACCGTTCCTGAAGGAACGATCCTGCAGGAGTTCACCAAAGGCTATAAGAGCGCTTCGCGCACCATTCGACCCGCTAGAGTCAAGGTAGCGAAAGCGCTTCGAAAAACGGATCTGCCTGAAGAAGAATTGGCGGTCCAACAAGGACAAGAAGGAGAAACACTATGACCCAAAAACAAAAAAAAATAATTATCGGGATCGACCTTGGTACGACCAACTCATGCGTTGCCATCATGGAAGGGGGCTCCCCCAAAGTCATCGCGAACGCTGAAGGCGCGCGCACGACGCCGTCCGTGATTTCCTATAAAGGAAACGAGCGGATGGTCGGTATCCCGGCCAAACGGCAAGCCGTCACCAATCCGGACCGAACCCTCTTCTCGACAAAGCGCTTCATCGGACGCAAATTCAACGAAGTGCAATCCGAGATCAAGACAGTTCCCTACAAAGTGACGAAAAACGCGAACGGCGACGCCGTCTTCGAAGTCGATGGAAAAATCGTCACGCCGGAAGAGGGCGCAGCCCAAATCCTCATGAAAATGAAGGAGACGGCAGAGAGCTATCTCGGCGAGAAAGTGACCGAAGCGATCGTCACCGTCCCCGCTTACTTCAACGACTCGCAGCGCCAGTCGACAAAAGACGCCGGCCGGATCGCGGGGCTCGATGTAAAGAGGATCCTCCCCGAGCCGACGGCAGCCGCTTTGGCCTACGGCATCGACAAGCTCAAAACCGACAAGAAGATCGCGGTCTATGACCTCGGCGGCGGAACGTTCGACATCTCGATCCTCGAGATCGGCGACGGCGTCTTCGAAGTGCTCTCGACAAATGGAGACACCCACCTCGGCGGCGACGACTTCGACATCGCCATCATGAACTGGATGATCGAGGAGTTCAAAAAAGAAAACAGCATCGATCTTTCGCAGGATAAAATGGCCCTCCAGCGCCTTCGCGATGCGGCAGAAAAAGCGAAGATCGAGCTCTCCGGCGTCCCTTCGACGGAAATCAACCAGCCGTTCATTACGATGGACGCCTCCGGTCCGAAACACCTGACGCTGACGCTCACTCGCGCCAAGCTCGAATCTCTCGTACATACCCTGATCGAAAGGACCATCGAGCCGTGCAAAAAAGCATTGGCTGATGCAGGCCTCTCGACCGGCGATATCGGCGAAGTGATCCTCGTCGGCGGGATGACAAGGATGCCGGCCGTCCAGCAAAAAGTAAAAGATCTCTTCGGCAAAGAGGCGAATAAGAGCGTCAACCCCGACGAAGCGGTTGCGATCGGCGCGGCCATCCAGGGCGGGATCATCGCAGGCGATGTGAAGGACGTCCTCCTTCTCGACGTCGTTCCTCTGACCCTCGGCATCGAGACGCTCGGCGGCATCATGACGCCCCTCATTGAGAGAAACACCACGATCCCGACACAGAAAAAGCAGGTCTTCTCGACCGCCGGAGACAACCAACCGGCCGTGACGATCGTCGTTCTGCAGGGCGAGCGCAAAATGGCCCGGGACAACAAGGAAATCGGACGGTTCGACCTGACCGACATCCCTCCCGCCCCGCGCGGCGTGCCGCAGATCGAAGTGGCTTTTGACATCAATGCCGACGGGATTCTGCAAGTCTCCGCAAAAGACAAGCAGAGCGGCAAAGAGCAAAAGATCCAGATCCAGGCGAAATCGGGTCTGACGGACGAAGAGATCCAGCAGAAGATCAAAGACGCCCAGCTCCACGAAGCGGAAGACAAAGCCCGCAAGGAAGCGATCGAAACAAGGAACGAAGCCGATGGGATCGCATTCCGCGCCCAAAAATCGGTGACCGAGTTCAAGGACAAGCTGCCGGCGAACGTCGTCAGCGAAATCCAGAGCCGCATCGACGCGGTGAAAAAGGCGCTGGAAGGCGAAGACACGGCTGCGATCAAGGCTGCGTCTGACGAGCTGCAAACGCAAATGCAGCGGATCGGCGAAGAGCTCTCGAAAGCCGGCGCTCAGGCCAACCCCTCCGCGAAAGCGAAAGAGGGCGAGGTGGAAGAAGCCGAAGTCGAGATCGTCGAAGACGAGAAGAAGTAAGTTCTTTTCTTTTCCTCAAGGCTCAAGGATTTCTCCTTGAGCCTTTTTTACTAGTTTCTTATACTTGCAGCTCCTTATTACAAAACGAGCTGTCATGTCTGTTTATCCCGTTCTCGGTTCTTCCCCTTCCCGGCATAATTCCGGCCCATCACAGCCTTCTCAAATCTGGCTTAGCCCAAATCGGGGACAAAGGCTCCTTGCCCATCCTCTTCCAAATAGCCCGTCCCAACTGGCCTATCCGGCAGCAAAACCCGTTTGGTACGCCAACATGCACCGCTTGCTGAGAGATCTTTGCCAGAACAATCGTGAAGAGCCTATGGATCCGATGGATCGTGAAGCGATCCAGGACACCGTCGAACATGTGATCAAAACAGGCGACGACGGCCAGGCGCTTTTATTTCTGAAGCTCTTATCGGAATTTGCGCTCTATGGCTCTCAAGAATTTTTCTTCGATGTTTTGCGTGTATTGCGCTCCCGCCACCCCGACTTGAATACCTATTTCAAAGATGTGGATCTCGATGAAGACGGCTTTTATCCCAGCTTTTCGACCCGGGCAATTGAGCAGGTCCTCCGCTTTTTCTCTGCAGAATACCGATTTCCTCCGGAAGTCTGGGGCGTAGCATCGGCATCGGAGCTTCCGAATCTAACATACGAAATGATCCGGGCGCCGGACAACACAATCCAGGCTTGGGCGGTCTCCAATGACTTAACCCCCGAAGACCCCCATGTCATCCCGGTTTTCGCCCTCAAAAAGTCAGGCGTCGTCCATCTCTTTTTCTTTGACTCCGTCGGCCATACTATCCCGGGATCGCCGCAGGAATGGCGTCTGGGGAGCCCCCTTCTATCCGTACTCGATCAACTGCGCGATGCGCCGGACGCCTATGACAAACTGCAAATCTATAGCTATGGCCCCCCAAGGCAATTCGCTCCTGCGGGCTGCGTCACCTTCTCCTTACTGGATCTCAAAAATTTGGTCGAAATGCATCTGAAGTGGGAGGGCGATCTCGTCCGGTTTTACGAAGAGCAGCCGCCCCATCTGCAACCGCTTCCCGTCAACGATCGCTTAAAAGTCCCCTCCCCCTTTCCCGTCTATGAGATCGGAACGCTGCCGCCGCAAATGATGAAATCAACACAGTCGTATACTGAACTTAGGAAATATGAAGAGCGCCGTCCGACGCTTGGCTCCTTCCCCATGACGACCCGTACTTCCGCTACGGGAGAGATTTACTCGAAACCGCAAGATTTCGAGGAATTGCGCCACCGCGTCGACGCAGCGAAACGGATCGACGCGAAAAACAGATCCAAAAATCTCTATGTCGAACAGAAAAACATGCAATTCACAGTCTATCTGCTTGGGACCTATTTCGGCATCCAGATCATCCCACCGGAGACAATCTGCACGCCGCAGCTGGCCCGCCGCCGCCTAATGTACGATTGACCCCTGTTTCATTCTTTCAATCAATACGTCAATCATTTATAATTTTTTGCGTCTTCGCGGCTTGGCTTCTTTGCGTTGGGTACCGATGAAGTGAAATGGGCTTAAGGGGTGTAGTGAAGAGGAGGTTCAGTCGATTTTCGGGTTCTTTTGAAAATCGACGAACCCTCCGCGTGACTACACCCCCTAGACTATCTTAACAAAAAGACCGGAAAAATTTGGGATTGGATTTGTCCGCTAAGTCGCCATCGATGAGATCAATGCCAGCGAATCGGCTAATATCTGTGCTTTGTGTTGATCCCTTTTCGTTAATGAATTCAAGTTTGTAAGGAATTGTCTCATAAAAATCACTCCAAAAGGGTGGGTACAATGTGCTTTTGGAGTTTTTTGCTCTATGGACACTAAAATGGAGATGGCGTCCTCCTGCCTGTCCAGAAGACCCCTCGATTCCAATTTCCTGGCCAACTTCGATTTTATCTCCTTTTTTAACTTTAACTTCGTTGAGGTGGGCATAAAATGAAGTC
>DAIDLB010000069.1 GCA_027449725.1 Chlamydiota bacterium | reverse complement strand
ATCTTGGCTCCGATCCGAAGGCTCTCTATCGGGAAATCCTGAAGTTCCGTCTGGAAAGGATCGAGGAGATGGAATACGATAAGCCATTTTCCATTGATCAGGTGCTCGGCTATCTCGCCCGCCTCATGATTGTGGAAGATTGGGCCAAGCTGGACGACGACCGAGGACGAGCCGCCCTGGTCAATTGTCTAGGATGAAATAGATAAGGAATTGCAATGAAAGAGTCGCACAAAGCGAAAGGGCATGTCATACAGGCTTTTGGAAACCTGCTCCACGTCCGTTTCGAAGGAAATATCCGGCAAGGAGAAATGGCTTCCGTAAAAGTAGGAGAGGAATCGCTCCTGGCGGAGGTGATCGAGATCGCGGGCGATGTGGCGAAGATCCAGGTATTTGAAGATACTCGGGGAGTCAAGCTCAATACCCCTGTTCAGTTCGTTCACCATCTTTTGGAAGCGGAGCTCGGTCCCGGTCTTTTGACCTCGATTTTCGACGGATTGCAAAATCCTCTGGAAGAGATGGCCGACTTGTCCGGCGTTTACATGAAGCGGGGCATCTATCTTCCCCCCTTGAACCGAAAGAAAAAATGGGACTTCCAGCCGGAGGCAAAGGTAGGCGACCTGCTTCGCCGCGGAGATCCGATCGGCTCTGTCCAGGAAGAGCGCTTTCAGCACAGGATCATGGTTCCGTTCTCTTTTTTTGGCACTGCGAAGATCGTTTCTGTAGCCAAGCCGGGGGCCTATACGGTTGATGCCGAAATTGCGCGGGCGGTCGACGAATCGGGTAAAGAGCATGTCTTTACGATGATGCAGCGCTGGCCTGTCAAATCGGCCTTGATCGAGGGAAAAAAGAGCCGGCCGTCCCGAATGATGGACACGGGCATGAGGATCCTCGACACCCAATTTCCTGTGCTTAAGGGAGGAACCTTTTGCTCTCCCGGCCCATTTGGCGCCGGAAAGACTGTGATGCAGCACCACCTCTCCAAATATTCCGCCGTAGACATCGTCGTCATCGTAGCGTGCGGGGAGAGGGCGGGCGAGGTCGTCGAAGTCCTCCGGACCTTCCCGCAAATTCTCGACCCTCATACGAACGAGTCGCTCATGAAGCGGACCGTGATGATCTGCAACACCTCGTCGATGCCGGTGGCGGCGCGAGAGGCGTCGGTCTATATGGGGGCTGCGATAGCCGAGTATTATCGACAGATGGGGCTCGACGTCCTTCTTCTCGCCGACTCGACCTCACGCTGGGCGCAGGCGATGCGCGAGATGTCGGGCCGTCTCGAAGAAATCCCCGGAGAGGAGGCATTCCCGGCCTACCTCAGTTCGAGGATTTCCGCCTTCTATGAACGGGCCGGCGTCGTTCAGCTTAAAGGGGGTAAAAACGGGACGCTCACCATCGGCGGCACCGTTTCGCCCGCAGGCGGTAACTTTGAGGAGCCGGTTACCCAGTCTTCGCTTGCGATCGTTGGCGCGTTCCACGGCCTCTCTCGCGCTCGTTCCGACGCTAGGCGGTATCCGGCTATCGACCCGCTCATTTCCTGGACGAAATACCTCGATGAGGTGGGACGGGAGCTCGATCCCCGCTTGCCCGGATGGACGGAAAAAGTGCGGGCTGCAAGCGCCCTCCTCAAGCGCGGGGATGAGATCGGCAAGAGGATGGAGGTTGTCGGCGAAGAAGGGGTGTCTCTCGACGATATGGTCGAGTACCTCAAGTCCGATCTCTACGAAGTTTGCTACCTGCAGCAAAACGCTTTCGACAAAGAAGACGCCTATTGTCCGCTGGACCGGCAGGTCGAAGCGTTTCGCTTGATCCAGACGATTTTTGGAACCCGTTTCCATTTTGATACACACGACGAGGCGAGGTCATTTTTCCTCGGCCTCCAAAACGAGGTGAAAAACCTGAACTTCCTCCCGTTTCAGTCGGAGCGCTACGCCGATGCGATGCATGACATCCGAAAAAAAATTGAGATCAAGAGGGCCATCCACGCATGAGAAAAGTTTACGACCGCATCATCGATTTACGGGGCAACCTGATCACCGTGGCAGCCGAAGGGGTGTCGCTCGGCGAGTTGGCCCGCATCCAGAAGCAAAACGGCACCTCGACCTATGCATCGGTACTCCGCTTCGAAGACGAATTGGTCACGCTGCAGGTGTTTGAGAGCACGCGGGGTATTTCAAACGGCGATCGAGTCGTCTTTTTGGGCCGTCAGATCCAGGCCGTCTATGCCGACGATCTGCTTGGCCGGAGGCTCAATGGCGCGGGCGTTGCGATCGACGGAGGCTCCGAAGTGATGGGCGAACAGGTCGATATCGGCCAACCTTCCTTCAATCCGACAAAAAGGATCATTCCAAGAGAGCTTGTCCGCACCAACATCCCGATGATCGACGTCTTTAACTGCCTCGTAAAGTCGCAAAAAATTCCGATCTTTTCCGTGGCGGGCGAGCCGTACAATCCGCTCCTGATGCGGATCGCAAATCAGACCGACGCCGACGTCGTCGTCATCGGCGGCATGGGACTTCGGTTCGACGACTACCAGGCCTTCATCGACAACGCGGAAAAAGAAGGGTCGATCGAAAAGAGCGTTTTTTTCATCCATCAGGCGACGGACTCGCCGGTCGAGTGCACTCTCGTCCCCGATATGGCCCTTTCCGTAGCGGAGAAATTCGCTTTGGATGGGAAGGATGTACTTGTCCTCATGACGGATATGACCTCCTATGCCGATGCGCTCAAAGAGATCGCGATCACGATGGATCAGATCCCTTCGAACCGCGGCTATCCCGGCTCTCTCTACTCTGACTTGGCGGCCCGCTATGAGAAGGCGGTCGATATCGACGGGAGCGGTTCGATCACGATCATCTCCGTCACGACGATGCCGGGAGGCGACGTCACCCACCCGATCCCTGACAACACAGGCTACATCACCGAGGGGCAATTCTATCTCCACGGCGGCGTGATCGATCCGTTCGGGTCGCTTTCCCGCTTGAAGCAACAGGTGATCGGAAAGGTGACGCGCGAGGATCACAACGATCTGGCGAACGGGATGATCCGCCTCTATGCCGACTCGAAAAAGGCGAGAGAGAGGCAGGGGATGGGATTTAAGCTTTCCCGATGGGATGAAAAGCTGCTTCGCTATTCCCTTCTCTTTGAAGAGAGGATGATGAGCCTCGAGGTTAACCTGGCACTCGAAAAGGCGCTCGATCTCGGCTGGCTTACATTGGCTGAGTGCTTTCACCCCGACGAGGTCGGCATTAAAAAGCAGATCTCTGATAAATATTGGCCTAAAGAAGTGTCGCCTGATCAATGACCACTGTCAAACTGACCAAAAACGAACTTCGCATTCAGCAGAACAAGTTAGCGCAGCTTAAGCGCTACCTACCGACGCTGCAGCTGAAAAAGGCGATGCTCCAGTTTGAAGTGATAAATGCCCAGATGGAAATCGATTCCCTCAAAGAAGAGTTCGATCGGCTCCGCCTGCGCGTAGAGGGGTTCAGCTCCCTTTTATTGGAGAAGGTTGACTGCGATCTGATTCTTTACGCCGATGTCCAGCATGTCCGGAAGCGCTACGAGAATATCGCAGGGGTCGAGATCCCGATCTTCGAATCGGTCGAATTCCGAAAAACCCCCTATTTTCTCTTCGATACGCCTGTCTGGACCGAATCGGCGACGACGATCTTGCAGAGCCTGGTGACAGAGCGTGAGAAAATCCACGTCGCCCAGGAGAAGAAGCGCGCTCTGGAAAAAGAGCTGCGAGAGGTTTCGATCCGCGTCAATCTGTTTGAAAAGATCTTGATCCCCCGTTCGATGGAGAACATCAAAAAGATCCGCATCTTCCTTGGCGACCAGCAGCTCGCCTCGGTTGCGCAGGCAAAGGTGGCTAAAATGAAGATCCTTGCCCACAAACAGGAGCGCGCATGATCGTCGATTTGCACAAGGTTCTCATTTACGGCGCTAAAGAAGAGATGGAGCGTTTCTTTTCCCTAGCGCAGCGGGCCGGTTTTCTTGAGTTCATTGGGATTTGGCGTAAGAAGGCATTAGAGATCCCTCCCAACGTAAAAAAGATCCTTTCCGCGATCCGGATCCTCCGCGCTTGGGAAGGGGCTGTAGCGGGCGTCGAGATGGCCATTCCCTCTGATCCGTTCCTCTTGGCTGAAAAGGTTGTAGAGATGAACGGAGCGCTCGAGCGGCTTTTTGAGGAAGAGCGGGTGCTCCGCGCTGAAATCGCAAGACTGGCCCCCTTTGGAGACTTTTCGACGCAAGACGTCCACTTCATCGAGCAGGAAGGGAAGCGCTCGGTCCAGTTCTTCTGTATGAAGAGCGTCCACACCGAAGAGGCCGAAATCCCTCCGGAGTTGATTTACCTTGGAACTGAATACGACCTGGCTTATTTCGTCTCGATCAGCAAAGAGCGGATGGCCTATCCCAAGATGATCGAAATTCAGATCGAGCGGCCGGTCGGGATGCTTCGCGAAAGGCTGCAAGAGGTGAAGAGGCTCATCGTCCTGAACGAAGCGCAGCTCCGCGGCTGGGCTAGCTCGTCCCCCTTGCTGCAGGAAGGATTGGCGCAAGGACTCAATGAACACGACCTTCAGTCTGCCAGGCACGACGCCGTCTTCCCCCTCCATGACGCTTTGTTTGCAATCGAAGCATGGGTTCCCAAAACGAGGCTCTCAAGTTTGCATGGACTCCTCAGCACCCTCTCGGTCGAATGCGAAGAGATCGCGATTGAGCCGAACGACAGGATTCCTACCTGCATGGAGAACCGCGGCTCCGCCAAAGTTGGCGAGGACCTTGTCCAGGTCTATGATATCCCCGCGCCGACTGACAAAGACCCCTCGACGTGGATTCTCGTCTTTTTTGCGATCTTCTTTGCGATGATCATCGCCGACGCAGGCTATGGCCTCCTGTTTCTCCTCACAGGCGTCTTCCTCAAGTGGAAGATGCCGCGGCTCGCAGGCGCAGGCAGGCGCTTTGTGAAGCTGATCCTGATTCTCGGCGCTTCGACGACTCTCTGGGGCACCATGACAGCTTCCTTTTTCGGCATGGAGATCGGGGCGGACAGTCCCTATCGGAAGATGTCGCTCCTCCACTTCCTCGCAACCAAGAAAGCGGAGTACCTGATGGTGGAAAAAAACGACGTATATCAGGAATTCCTCCACAATTTCCCGGCAGTTGCAACCGCGACCGACGGCCACGATTTTCTCGTCAAGGCAGCCAAAGAGCAAGAGGGGCAGATCAAGTATATTGCCCTAACTGAATTTTATGACGATGCGTTGATGGAATTTGCGATCGTAATGGGGATCATCCACCTTTCCACCGCCCTGGCCCGCTATCTCAGGAGAAACTGGTCGAACCTGGGTTGGATCATTTTCATGGTGGGAGGCTATCTTTACTTTCCGGTTGCCACCCTCAATGCAACTTCGATCGTCAATTATATGGGGTGGATCTCCAAACCGTTTGCCCATGCGTTCGGTCAGCAGCTCCTCTACGGGGGCTTCGGCCTAGCCGTCCTTGCGGCGTTGATCAAGCGTGGGGTCGGTTCATGCCTGATGGAGATCCTGAACGTGATCCAGGTCTTTAGCGATGTCCTTTCCTACCTCCGCCTCTACGCGCTAGGTCTGGCGGGGATGATCGTGGCGCAGACCTTCAACAGTCTCGGAGAGAGATTCG
The DNA here is from genome assembly GCA_027449725.1 of Chlamydiota bacterium. Taxonomy (GTDB): domain Bacteria; phylum Chlamydiota; class Chlamydiia; order Chlamydiales; family SM23-39; genus JAKBAE01. The sequence continues at coordinate 2,202 of DAIDLB010000069.1, read as the reverse complement.
GGATTGTGTTCGGAGCGGTAATTATTTTGATCGGCCACGCGGTGAATATCAGCCTCTCGGTGATGTCGGGAGTGATCCACGGCCTTCGCCTGAATTTTCTCGAATGGTACCACTACTGTTGGGAAGGTGGCGGGAGGTTGTTCAATCCGCTCCGCTTAAGAAAACCAAAGCATTAACATGTTGGAGTATGTATGGATTATACGATGATTGGACCGGGGATTGCTCTCGGCATGGGCTGCATGGGCAGTTCGATTGGCTGCGGAATCGCAGGCATGGCTTCTCACGGAGTAATGACCCGCATTGAAGAAGGACACGGTAAACTGATCGCCATGTCGGCTATCCCCGCGTCGCAGTCGATCTACGGCTTCTTGCTCATGATGTTCATGAGCCAGAACATCAAGGCAGGAACGCTTCTACCCTTCGACGCCGTCGGCATCGCCTTCTTCGTCGGTCTGGCGATCATGTTCTCCTCGATTTTCCAAGGCAAATGCGCCGCGACAGCGATCCAGGCGACAGGGAAAAACCCCGCGCTCTACGGGATGTGCTGGGCTGCGCTCGGTATCGTCGAATCGTTTGCGCTCTTCGCCTTCGTCTTCGCGATGCTCATTATCTAATGGGGACTCCGTCCCCATACCCCTGTTAAAGGGGCAAGCCCCTTTAAAATCCCCCGTTTTTTTGTGATTCCGCAACGCGGAATCACAAAAAAACATTCAACTTAGAAGTTAAACAAGCGGTTTGGTTTCGCCTTTGGCATGTAGGGGTTTCGCCGGCAGCCACTGCAAGTCGTTCGCGGCAAATCGGTATACGTCATCGAGTTCATAGAAGCTCTCTGTGTCCTGGCTCCAACCGAGAATGGTTGCGCCAGGCCCTCTATGCTCAAATTGGATCGGTTCTTCCTGCCCTTCAACGGCAATGGATATACCTCCGCTTTCCTCCGTAATAGCAAACAGAGTGAGCGTGCTGTATTCCAACAGGTATGTTGTTTGGGCAGGCGCTGTTTTCGCCCTGTCGCATAAGTCGGTTAACACATCGACGAGAGAATTCAGATGGAAATTCGGGGGCGGCTCTGCAAAGGCGCTAGGTTGAAGCAGGGGAGAGTTTGGGGGTGAATAGGGATTTGGACGTATTTCCATGGAAGGACTCCTTAAAATGATTGGCCGGACAGGATGGCTGTCAAATAAATCTTTGTAAAGAAAATGCTCAGCCAAACGCCGCTTGCGCTTTTTGAAAGCTTGGTGTAACCTCCCTAGCGCAATTTTTCTGGAGGGTTTATGCGTTTTGTCTGCATGATGGCGATGGTCCTACTTTCTCATGGGGCGTTTGCCGAGGAAATCGAGATGCAATGGAGTCAATTGACGGAGCGCGCTGTTGAGGCCGCCCTAAAGGCCGGCGCGATTCTTAAGGAGGGCTTTGGATCTTGCTGCCAAATCTCTTCCAAAGAGGGGAGCCAAAATTATGTTACTCAATACGATGTGATGGCGGAAAACGCGATCATCGACCATGTGCATGCCAAATATCCCGACCATGCGATCCTGGCTGAAGAGAGCGGAGCCTCGCGCCTCGATCAGTCCTCAACCGTCTGGATCATCGATCCTTTGGACGGCACCAGAAACTTCATCAACCGCTTCCCTCTCTTTTGCGTCAGCATCGGCGTTGCGGTAAAAGGAGAGATCATTGCGGGCGTCATCTATCTTCCCATGCTCGACCAGCTCTTTATCGCTGAAAAGGGCAAGGGAGCTATGCTCAATGGACAAAGGATTAGGGTCAGTGAGCAGAACAGGCTCGACCGCTCTTTTCTCACGACAGGGTATCCCTCCGGCGCTAAAGATGGGGCTCTTGTGCAGCAGACGATCGATGCGATGCCAAAGATCCGCGAATTTGAGGTTCAGGTTCGCGAACTGGGTTCTGCGGCGATCCAACTCGCTTACGTCGCCTCGGGAGTATTTGAAGGTTTTTGGATTGCCGAAGCTCTGCCCTGGGATTACGCAGCAGGAAAGATCCTTGTCGAAGAAGCCGGAGGCGCTGTTTCCTGCGTTGATGGAGGGCCTCTGGATATCTTTCGGGAATCCTCTGTCCTCGCTTCAAATAGCGCGCTCCATGAAGCCATGCTGGACATGCTTGGGTCTTCATTCATGGGACGACGCTGGTCAGCAGCGCAATACCGTGCAGATCACCATCAAGGGCCGGCTGTGGAGCCAGCCG
>DAIDLB010000068.1 GCA_027449725.1 Chlamydiota bacterium | reverse complement strand
GGGCGGCCAATCGGCTCTCGTCCGTATTTTCCTGGAAAGTAATCTCTGTACGATAGACGGCAAAAATAATGCGGCTCTTGCAGCGGCAAAAAATGGAGCGTTGGATTGCATGCTCGAACTGCTCAGAACAAACTCGATCTATGGAAGCTACACTCATCCCATGGAAGGCTACCTCGATCAGGCGCTAGGGCCATTGACAGAATGCATCTGGTCTGTCCTCATCCGTGAAGCGAGCAGAAGAGGCAACTGGGATCTCGCAAATACCGTAGCGATGTACAAACCCACAGCTCTGACAAGAGACGATCTCGACTTTTTAGCTATTGCAGCAGCATCCGCCGGCCAAAAAGACGCCCTTGAAGACATTTTAATCAGGGGCCATCTCGAGGGTTACCACGGACGGGACGCCTATGAGGCCGCTCAAAGAAACGGCCATGACGAAATCCTTCTTCTCCTCGCACAATATTCCCCAACCAAAGGTTAATTCTATGCGAATTCGTGACTTTTCTCTACCTACTCCCTATTATACGCCGATGCCAAGCCGCTCCGATTGCGAAGAGAGAACGAAGTGCTTAGAACGGGCCTCTGAAACCAACGATTGGCACAAAATCTATTCGATTTTATTAGAAGGCCCCGTTGATTGTGCTGTGAAAGACGCAGCGCTCTTCGAGGCTCTCGAGAAGGCCGACGACACGACGTGCGCTTTTCTTGTGGCAGCCGCTCGGCCGCTTGGGGCTGCGACCGATTCTCAAATTCTTGTGATGGCAGCTGGGAGAAAACACATGGTGGTAGTCGAGACACAACTTCAATACGGTCTCATTCAGCCGTGGGCGATCCAGGCTGCTCTCAAGATCGCCGAACAATCAAACGACAGAAACCTCGAAAACCTGCTGCGTCAAACACAGTCGATTGTCCGGAATCATTGATGTCAAAAATACCTCCCCACCATAGACCTCATTTCACCCCTCAAAGCGCTCCGGAATCCGCCTGGTTGGCGTGGCGGCTGGAAAACGCACTCTGGCGAGCCGACTGGCTTGCCCTCTACGATCTTTTCCAAAAGGGGCCTGTCGCTCCGGAACGAAGGGATCCGGTACTCCTGGCTTCCCTTCAAGGCCTTGGAGAAGAGATGGCGGTGCGCTTTGTGCAGGCGGCACGAAACCAAGCACCCTTTTTGAAGGACACCGATGCCGACATTTTGGCCTTTGCCGCCGAGCGCGGATGGATCGATTTGGCCGCCGAACAGCTGCAATGCGGCGTCATTAAATCGTGGGCCGCCAATCAAGCGCTTGAAATGGCAGCTGCGAAAAACAACAGGCCTCTCGTTGGCCTTCTTCTCAACAGTTCTCTTTGCACGCAGAATGAAAAAAATGGGGCTGCCGTCACGGCAGCCCGGCAAGGCTCGCTCGACAGCATGCTCGAGTTCCTCTCGCAAAAGGCCATTTCAGGAGACTATTTTCATTCCGCATCGTACGAACCGTGCATCTGGTCTCTTCTCATCCGCGTTGCGAGCCAACATGGACATGGGGACATCGCTGAAGCCGTTGCGATCCTCAAGCCCACCGGGTTGACGCCGGAAGACCTGGGCTTTTTGACCCCGAGATTAATGAGAGGATAACTCTATGCGCATCCATGACTACACACTGCCCTCGCTCTATTCCGTCCCTTTGGGAGGCAATGAAATCCCCGCAGATCCCACTCTCGATCTAGAAATCGCGGCCGGCCGCGGCCTCTGGCTTTTGGCGCTCGGCATCCTTCAAACCTCTCCTACCGATCCTGACAGAAGAGATGCTGTTCTCCTGGATGCGATGAGACATCTGGAAGAGGGCATGTGCCTGAACTTTGTGAAAGCCGCGCGGCTCTACGGCCCTCTTCCGGCCAAAATTGATTCCCTCATCCTGGAGATCGCGGCCATAAAGCAGTTTACGGATCTCGCAGCCCTGCAGCTTCAGGAAGGTCTCATCCAACCCTGGGGGGCCGATAGCGCACTCCGAATCGCTGCAGAGAACAACCATCGGACTCTTGTAAGCCTTCTCTTGGACAGTCCCTTTTGCACTCAGCAGGGAAAAAATCTCGCTGCGCTTGCCGGGGCAGAGTGGGGAGCGCTGAGCTCTTTGGAAGAACTGCTGGAGAGAGAAGCCGTTTCAGGGAACTATGTTCAAGATTCCTACTGCGGTCAGATGAACGGGAACCCGATCGTCGATTGCATCTGCAGCCGGCTCATCTTTCTAGCGGCAAAAAAAGGATATTGGGACATCGCAGATAGGGCGGCGACCTACAAATTAGAAAAATTGCAGCTGAAACTCTCAGAAACCGACCTGATCAATTTAGCCGCTGTGGCATCAAGCGCCGGTCAAATAGATTTTTTGCAAGACATCCTAAAACGCCTGGAGGCTTTGGATTTTGATCAAAGAAGCGTCGTAATCAATCCCGTCAAACGCCAAGGTCATTATGACCTGCCGCCTCTCTTCGATCCGCCGGACGGGAATTATCAAGATAAACGACATCGAAGATGCCATTCCTACCCACAAACAAACCGTTCCGTTTTATCCTGATTAGTTATACCATTTTGTACATATAAGCAAACAGAACAACTTATTAATAAATGTTTAGTTACAAGCACGCGAAAGCGAAAAACTCCTTGAGAAGAAAATGGTCATTCCTTAACATTTTGCCCACCATTTTTTTTCGCGGAGACACTTGTATGACAATATTAATCCAGGCGATCGAACAGCAGCTCAACCAATCCCTCTATGGGGCTGCCCAATCTACTGAGAACAAACAAAGAATTGCAACGAATTGGAACCGGATCAAGGCTGCGGCCGGGGTTATTGCCTTTGCCACGCCGTTTTTCGCCTTCTTTTTTCCAATTATTTTTATGGCATCCGTCTCATTGACGACGGGTTTGATCGCTTACGATCTTTTTAACATCGCAGACAACCTGAGCGACGCAGCTCGCCAGTCTCTGCAAGGGTTTAAACCCGCCAGCAACGCCTCTCAGGTGGAGATGATGCTGGAGAGCACCCTCCTGGCAAATTGTATTTACCAAAGGATAAAAGCATGACCTTGAAACTTCCTCTCCAAATCGGAGACCAATTTCCGGCATCCTCATTTGCAAAGAGCAACTATAAAGCGCTCAAGCGCTTTGATCCGCGCGGCGGCATCAATCAAATCGCAACGGACACAGTCCTGAAAAAATTGTCGGAAATCCGCGAGCTGGAACCCACCTTGATGGACGCGGTAAAGAGCAATGCGAAAGCGCTCGGCTACTATGTAGCGGGCGGCGCTGTCGGCTTAGGCGTTTTTGCGGGTGTCGGGTATGGAATTTACAAAATGGTTGAAGCGCAATTGAGCAGAGAAGCCTATTGGGCGACCTACGCCGTCGCTATTTCTGCGGAATATCTCCTGGAGAAAATGAATTGCGGCCTGTCGAACCTCTCTTTGGCCTACGTCCTCGCCGTGCATGACACAGCAAAACGGGCTGCGAAATGGTCGACAAAGCAAGATGAGAGAACGCAAGACCAGAAGAGCCAAGACGCGATCAACTGCCGCGAAGAGATCTGCGCCCAGCTGAAGACCGTCTTCGACGATTGCGGAAAGTATCTGAACGAAAAAGCGGCGTCGATTGAGACGCTTGAAAAGGGAGTGAAGTTCAGACAGCGGCTCGCCAGCTTCGAACAGAAGTTCCCCCTCATGGAAAAGATGCTCATCGCGTGCAATCTCCACCAGGATAAAGTCTCCGAGGTGATGCAGAGATTGAAAGACCGCGTGCAGCTCGCGAAAAAACAGTCGTGCGAACTGTCCGCTTCGCCTCTCGATAAAGACAGAAACCTGCAAATCCTCTCTCTCTATAAGGCAGAAGCGATTCAAGACATCGCGGTGCCGGGAGACATCCAGAGCCGCATCGAACAGGCTCGCGGCCAGCAGATGGGGCGCATGGAGAAAGTGAGCGGATACGTCTCGGCCCTCTGGTCCGGAGTCAAGGCAGGTCTTTGCGCTAGCGTAGGTACGGCGATTGTCGGTAAAGGCTTGGCCCACCAATTTGAGATCTCGCCTCTTTGGTCTCTCGCTCTTCCGCCGCTCTCGCCGCTGCAAACAGCTGCCTGCGTAGCTGCTGTGGCAATCCCCGCAGTTGTGGTTATCGGAAAAGAGTGCGTGGCTCACACTAAAAACATCCAAGACAACCACGGATTTGTCCAAGACGAGCTGAACGCGTGCAAGAACGAGCTCTCCGCAATCTATCAAAACGTCGCGGAGAGCTTGCAGTCGAAGCCTGTGCCGGCGGATCTGAAACCCAAGTTCGCCGTGATCCAAAACGAGATCCAAAAGCTGGGCCTCGTCAAAAATCCGGCCGAGATTTTAGGCGCTCTGGCTTAAAACACACTATTGGGGCTGCATGAAACGCAGCCCCTTTTCACTTAGATTTCTTTTTTCTCTGGAGAAGGAACGGAAGGCTGTTGCTTCTGTTCTTGCACCTCTGCGGCGACTGATTGAGCCCGCATACGGGACTCCATGGAAAGCCCCATAAAGAACGCCGTTATTCCCAGAGGAATTCCAACAGCCAGAGGCAAACTAATGTAATGAGCGCACTTGCTTGCGGTGCAGACAATCGCGCTTGGAATCGAGGGTACCCCCCCCACCCATATCCAGAGTAGCCTGACAAGCCGAAGAGAGCAGAGAATCACCTATCAAAGCCAACGACGCAGCCGTTAAAAACTCTGCGCTGATTTTATACATCAACGCTTGCGATGCGAGCTGATCTATTGTCTGCTGACAAAAGGCGAACTTATCTCTTACAAGCCGAGCAAGTATCAAATCTCCCCGTGTAAACGGAATTTGCGCCGAGGGCGCTGAGTTGTTGGTTTCAATTTTTGTCGTCATACGATTATTCCTCTCATGTCAATATTGGGGCTGCATAAAACGCAGCCCCTTCTCACTTAGATTTGTTTTTTCTCTGGAGAAGAAACGGAAGGATGTTCCAACGCATCTTGTTTCTGTTTTTGAGCGGCTGCGGCAACTGCTCGGGCGCGGATTTGAGCCTCTATAGAAAGTCCCAGCAAAACGGTCGTTACCGCCCAAGGAACCGCAACAGTCACCGGCAAGCCAAGATAATGAAAACCTGTACTCGCACCACACACAACTGCGCCTGGAATCGAGAGCAATCCCCCTTCCGCAGCACAATCCCTGCACATGGCTATCGTGGATTGGCAAGCTGAGGAAAGCAAAAAATCTCCTGTTACAGCGAACGACCAGGCCGCTAAAAGACCTGTGCCTATTTTATACATCGATACTTGCTCAGCCAGATGGTCTATGACCTGCTGATAGCGAGCAAACTGCCCATCTATCATTTGGCAATCCTCACGCGAAAGCACAACCTGCGCAGAGGGCGCTGAATTGTTGGTTTCAATTTTTGCCATCATATGATTATCCTCCCATATCAAGATTGTTCTGCGCTCTCATCCAAAGATCCATCAAACTTGGTTTTTCACCAGCCCCAAAGCGGCCCACCTCTCGCAAATCTACAGTTTCGTGGTCATCGGGTCGTGGGATTATAATCTCGGGGGAATCATACTTCGGCCAATTTGCAGCTTCTGAGTTATCCGGCTGCATCCAATTCGAGACCTCCTTTTTTAAACCGGAATTCGACAATCCTGAAATACCATCGAATGCAGAAGAGGCGTATCCAATAATAGACCCGACTGTAGCTACGCTAGTGAGAGCCGCGCCTCCACAACTTGTAACCATCGAAGTGCCCGTTGGAATACAACCCAGAGGTTTAAAATCCTTATCACACTTCATTTGATTATAATATATATCTTGATACGCATTACATGTTGAAGAAAGAACATAATTCACAACCCATCCAACAGCTCCAATGATTGCGATAGGAATCAATTTTTCCAACTGTTTAGATATTCCGGATTTATACAGACTTGTCGGCACTGCGGGCTCTCGACAGGGCGTCGACGACCTGAAAGGATTTATTTTAGTCATTTAAACAACCTCCACGGTTAAATTGTCCTTAACTCGACTTTGCTGCTTTTAGCAGCATAGTTCACGCTGCTTGAAGCACC
>DAIDLB010000067.1 GCA_027449725.1 Chlamydiota bacterium | reverse complement strand
TCCCCCAAAGAGCTTACCAAAACGTCTTTGCAAATACATCCATTGCTTCGTAGAGAAACTCCGGCAGTTTGGGATGATACGTCCCGTACACCTCTTTTTGATCCCTGACAGTGTCCCTAAGCTTTAAAAAGACCTCTCGATTGACCTGCTGGTACTCTATGAGAAGGTCGTAGTAGCGTTTGGTCATCTCTTGCGCCTCTTTCGATTCGGGTTTGAGTCCGGCTTCCACCATTTTGACAGCCTCTTTCATCAATTTGAACGAACGGTCGACCAATTCATCGACCTGGTCTTCCGAAAGAGCCTCGAATTCTTTCTGTTTTTTTTCAAACTCCTCTTTCCCAATTTCCTTAATCTGCATCCCTTCCACTTCCGTCATCGTATGGTAAAGAGAGCGAAAGGCAGCCAGCCTCTCCTGATGGGTCCAGGTCGCGTTTTTATAGTAGGGCAGGGTCATCTCGATGCTGGTTACGCTCCGCTGCAGCCGTTTAATCTCTTTGGCCAGCGACTGCTTCCTTGTAATCAGGGCAGCGACAACAGCTTGGTTCGACTGTTTGGAAAAGAGGATCTCTTTGATCTTCGGCAATTTCAATCCGACTTTTTTTAGGAAGACGATGTCCATGAGGCGCATGAGCTCTTCATCGCCATAGATCCGCCTGCCGCTTGCCATCCGGACGGAAGGTTTTAACAGGCCGACCTCATCGTAGTGGCGAATCGCTCGAACCGTGACACGGGCCATTTTTGCTAATAAAGTAATACTATATTCCATAAAAAGACTCTCCATGGGTTGAAGATGCTACCAGAATAGAGCATTCCGCTGCGTCAACTGCAATAGCGGATGTATAAAAAAGCAAATTCCTGTTATTCTCCTCAACTTGTTCATTCAAAAAAAGTTAGGTGTTTATGTTTCTCGCAGCCCCACAGGAAATTGTTTACTCCATCCAACACAGCGTCGTACTCGAAAAATTTGACCGGTTGGCTGCTGCTTTGCAAAAAGAGCTCTCGGAAGACTCCTTGATAACGCTTCTGGACGCGGTTCAGTTTGCTGCGGAAAAGCATGAAGGACAAACCCGCAAGGATGCGGATGCGACGCCCTACATCGTCCATCCGATCGGCGTCTGCCTTTCCCTTTGGGAAGAGGGCGGCGTGCACGATGTCGATACGCTGGTTGCTGCGCTGCTCCATGACACGCTGGAAGATACGGCTGCCACGAAAGAAGAGATTGCAGATCGCTTCGGCAGCAGGGTCTCCGAAATCGTCAGCGAGGTGACGAATCCTGGCGGCCTTACTTCAGAGGAATCGAAGGCGTGGCAAGTCGCCCATGCGCCTACTCTTTCTTTGGAAGCCAGGCTCGTTAAATTAGCCGACCGCCTCTACAATGTCCGCGATTTGGCGCATGGACCGGCCGGCTGGAGCCAGGAAAAAATCGATGGCTATTATGGCTGGGGACAAAAGCTGCTCGACGTGCTCAAGGGGACAAACGCCCAGTTGGAAGCGCTCCTCCAAGAGACGATCAACAACCGGTCCCAGATAGTAAAACAGTAGGGACAAGTTGGTCCGGTTTCAAGGTGTACACCTTGTCCGGGACAATTTCGACCCAGTTGGTATGAAAATCGGGTTCTTCGCTCCCTTTAGACCAAAGGAGAACCCGAAAATATTTTGCATTTTGCGGGATGGCCAGGTGGACATTCCCGGTATGGCGGATCTTCCGCACATTTTTTAATGCGGCTCCGTGCAGCAGCGAATCGTTGCCCTCATCGACTTCTTTTGCAGAAGCAGCCCATTGAACGGCCAGCTTTGAATCGTCGGACGGATATGGCGTCCGGTTGTCCAGCACAAGATGATCTGTAACTGCGCAAGCGGTTAACAATAAAAAACAAAAGAATTTTTTCATCTTATTCCACTGTTATTCCTTCCTGCGGGACGCAAACGGCGCTTGGATTGATCTCGGGGACCTCCAGGGGGAATACCCCTTCCTGGCAGAGGGTCTTCGTCCTCGTAAACGCATCCTTGGGAAGATGGACGGTGACATTTTTAACGACGTTGACCGCTTCGGCAATCTCGAAATCGCCGACCATGCTCAAAAACTGATAGCTCTCTTCGGGCGTAAGCCCCTGCGTGCGCACCAGGAAATCGATGGCGTTTTTAGCGGCGAGCTTCATCGCCTCAAAAAGGTCGACATGCAGCCCGACGACCATCCACTGGTTTTTGTCTTCGATGATGGGCCAGCTAAAGGCGTTGCCTCCACTCCGTTTGGTTGCATCGAAGACCCCTTCGGCCTTCAGATCTTTCCGGACGATAAACTGAAAGGTAATCGACTCATAGGACGTCTCGAGGGCCGTCACATCGATCTCCCCATTGCTTTGCATGGCATGGGAATCTCCCGTCCAAACGAGCGCCCCCTTCTGAAATACGGGGACGAATAAAATAGAGCCGGCCTGCAGCTCCGGCAGATCCAGGTTTCCGGCAAAAGGCCCCGGAGGGACGGAATTGAATTCTCCTTCAGCCGGCTGCCCCATATGGGGTTTCAAGTCGACCGGCCATCCTTTCGGCCAATCTTTCGGAGGAGCGACGGCAATGATTCCGGGAAACGGCTTTAAATGAAGACAGATCTCGTCGGAAAATGCCGTCGTCCGGTTTTCCCGGTCGAGTTTAAAATACTTGATCCTCGGCTTGGTGAACTCCGTCAAAATCCCTTGGGTCGGACTCAAAAAGTTGTACCCGAAATCGTTGAGCTTGATGTCCAAAACCCGGATTTCAAGGACGTCCCCCGGCTCGGCCCCTTCGACGTACACAGGCCCCGTCAAAGAATGCATGCCGCGCCGTTTTTGGATTTGATGTTCCTGATAGAAGGCGGCAACGTCTGCCGGCGTCGTCTTGTTGAACTCCATCAGGCGAAGACAGCTATTCCAGGTTTCAAGCGAGACAACATCTCCCGACTGCACTGTGACTACCGAAGCCTTTTTGAGATCGAAAAGACCGAGCGTTACGGTGTCCGGGGTGGCGGGAACGGTATATGTTTCTGCCAAAAGCGAGGCGAAAGAAAGCAAGGAACAGGAAACAAAATAAATCAGTCTCATAGACCGCTTTGTAGTGGCCTATAATAATAAATACAAGTTTAAAAAAGCATCATCATCCTGGCTGTAACCACGCACACATTCGGTTGGTGGGGATGTTCGCCGGGATTCGGGATATAGCTCAATACGGGCTGGAAATAGAGCCAGGAGCGAAGCTGCATCTGGTAATACCCTTGAAACATGAGTTCGGAGGCCCTTGGAAACAGATTTTTATTTAAACGAGACCAGGACACTCCCATGCCCAATGAATCGTAGGGGCGGCTTTGGATAACGGCGAAAGCGGTGAGGCCCGCTCCAAAAAAAAGGTCCATCGGCAGCGTTTTGGAGTTGCTCCAGCCGAACTGCCAAAACCCCGACAGGTTTCCCTTATTCGTTTTATCCGAATCTTGAATCCAGAGGGCCTGCGATCCAAATGCATAAATCCCGCCCATCCCATGCTGGCTGACAGACCCGATGTGCAGATGTCCGCTCTGATACCAGCCGCCTATAGCGGCAATCCCGGGCTTGCCCCCTCCCCATCCATACCCCACTTCTGCAATGGAAAAATAGTAGCCGTCGAAATGGGGCCCTACTTTGATCCCCGTCTGAACGCCTCTAGCCAAATTGCCATCGAAGATCCCGGCGTTGATATAGGCTTCTTTTGTCGGAGCGATCGTCAAGGTAATCCCATATACCGAGTTGTAATACCCGCCGATCGCGCCGAGGAGGGTCGTGTTGACAAAGAGGGGCGCGAAGATCAATCCGCTGACAGAGGGGATAAAGACCATCGGATTATCGGTCGGCACCGGCTTGGAGACGTTGTTGAAGTGGTAGATGGGGACTGTTTTCCCGATCCGGATGCTGACTTTCTTGTCTAAAAATTCCTGGCGCAGCCAAAGCTGGTAGAGCTCCGAGCGGTTTAAGGGAGGATCTCCCGTAATGCTGTTAAACCCCTGAGCGACTCCGGCGTCGCGATTGGTCGCCTGTCCATTGAATTGGAGAAATTCCGTTCCGAAAAGGGCCCCCTTCCAATTCATCGCCGCCTCCAGATCGATCGAAAGATCTAAAATGAGGAGGTTGTTGCCGGTAAAGTGCTTTCCATGCACCCCGCTCAACACAGGATTCCCATCGGCCATCCAGAGTCCGGCCAGACGCACTCCGGAGCTTTTTTTGATGTGCAATCAATTGCCAAGCTCTACGGTGCCGATGAGCACGTTGACGGCGCCCGGGTTTCCGCTCACTCCATAAGGATGATCTTCTGCAAAAAGGGAGACTGCCGCAAGGCAAAAACCGAGCGCCCATTTTTTTGCCTCCATCTCTTTGCTTCCCTTCAATTAAAGAATTTTATATACCATTTCCCCGATTTTAACGTGGAGCATTCAAATGAGTCCTGATTGGCCAGCCCGTCAAACGAGGAATCGACGGATCGGGGCTTTCTCTCGATCAAGCCAAAAGCTTCCAATTTATACCGCGCGTAGGAAGGTTTTGTGAATTTGGGG
>DAIDLB010000066.1 GCA_027449725.1 Chlamydiota bacterium | reverse complement strand
GGATGCCCTTGCATAGCCCTTTTGGATCATCACTTCCCGATCCGAAAAAGCCTGTTCAATGGCTCTGGCCAGCTCCTCCGGTTTTTCCGGATCGACATATCTGCTAGCATCGCCGCACACCTCGGGAAGGCTTGCAGCGTGAGATACGATCGTAGGACAGCCACAGCTCATTGCTTCCAGGGGAGGCAGCCCAAACCCTTCGTAAAACGAGGGAAAAACAAACAGCTCGGCCAAGGTGTAAAGCGAGGGCAAATCTTTGTCCGACACCTCTCCCAGCCAATGGACTCTTTCCATCTGCACGCTTTCAATCGCATTTCTGAGTCCCTGGTTCTTTCCCACGATCACTAAATGCAAATCAGGAATCGAAACCGATGCAAATGCTTTGAGAAGGCCGTGCAGGTTCTTATGCGGCTTTTGACTGCCTACGAAGAGAACAAACCGTTTGGGCAGCCGATAGCGGCTCTCCACTCCGGTCGCATCGGAGACTCTTTTAAACTGCCCGCGATCTACTGCGGGCGCAATCACCCTGAGAGGTTGCTCCGGCTCTCCAAGAAATCGGATGAGTTCCTGCCTGGAAAATTCAGAATCGGTGGCCACCGCATCCGAACCGTGAAACGCCTGTTTTAGGACAAATTTTGCGTAGCGCCTCTCAGGCCAAGAGAGCCCTTTTCCAAGAGCCAGGTGGCACGCGTCGTGGATCGTCACAACTTTTCTTTTAGCCCGGATCGGCAGAAGAGGGACATTGTAGTGGGGCGACCAAAAGAAATCGCACCGGGGAATTCTGAGAGGGAACAGCAGCTGCTCCCGGATCGAGTAGATCGGCGCTTTGAACAAGATCTGCTCGATCCCCTTGCACCAAGACTGATCAAGCTCGGAGACGAGGAGCACGATCCGGAAAAAGGGGCAAAGGCGCGGGACGATCTGGCGGATGCAGGTGCCGATGCCGGCCGAGTATGCCATCCGGGCATCGACGCAAAGTGTTTTTAGCGGCACAGCGGCTGCTCCGCTTCATTAGCCAGCAGCGCTCGATCGGCCTGCACCATCATTTTCACCAATTCTTCGACAGAGGTTTTCGGAATCCATCCGAGCTTTCTTTCCGCTTTGCGAGGATCGCCGATAAGAAGATCTACTTCGGCGGGCCTGAAAAACTCGGGCGAGATCTCCACATAGACCTTCCCGTTCGGGCCGATCCCCTTTTCCTCTAGCCCGTTGCCATGCCAATCGATAGGAATGCCGATCTCTTGGAACGCCGACTCGACAAACCGTCTTACGCTCGTTGTCCGGCCGGTGGCCAGTACATAATCTTCCGCCCGCCTTTGCTGCAGCATCAGCCACATCCCTTCGACAAAGTCCTTCGCATACCCCCAGTCGCGCTTCGCATCGAGGTTGCCGAGGATGAGTTTTTCATCCTGGCCGGCCGCGATCCTGGCGACCGCTCGGGTGATTTTGCGAGAGACGAAGTTCTCTCCGCGGCGCGGACTTTCGTGGTTGAAGAGAATGCCGTTGCAAGCATAGAGCTTATATGCTTCGCGGTAGTTGACGACGATCCAGTAGGCATAAAGCTTGGCGACTCCGTAGGGAGAACGAGGATGGAACGGCGTCTTTTCCGTTTGCGGCACCTCTTTCACTTGGCCAAAGAGCTCTGAGGTTGACGCTTGGTAAAAGCGGATTTTCCGCCGGTGGCGCCGGATTCCTTCCAACAGGCGGAGAACTCCAATCGCATCGACATCGGCCGTGTATTCGGGCATCTCAAAGGAGAGCTTCACGTGGCTCATCGCGCCAAGGTTATAGATCTCATCGGGATCGCTTTTCTCAATCACCCGTTGGAGGCTTGGCGAGTCGCTTAAGTCCCCTTCGAGCAGATCGACTTTCCCTTTCAGGTGATCGATCCGGGATAAATTTGTGGAGGAAGATCTTCGGACGAGGCCAAAAACTTCGTATCCTTTTTCGAGCAAAAATTCAGCCAAGTATGAGCCGTCTTGTCCCGTAATTCCCGTAATCAGCGCCCGTTTCATGAAATCCCCAAGTGTCCAAATCTGAATTTGATCACGATACCCGAAGCTTCTCTTTTTCGTCTGCCTATGACATCATGAATTTTTTTTAGGATGCCAAATTATGAAAACAGATTGTTTGATCATCGGAGCCGGTCTTGTGGGACTCGCGACCGCGTATCAGATCCTTGTCTCTGATCCCAGCCTTAAAGTGATCGTTTGCGACAAAGAAAAAGGGCCTGCCTTTCACCAGTCGGGGAGAAATAGCGGCGTCGTCCACAGCGGCGTTTATTACAAGCCCGGATCGCTCAAAGCAAAAAATTGCCTGGAAGGTCGCGCTGAACTCCTCCGTTTTGCGAAGGAGCGGGTCAAGGTCCAAGACATCCACAAAGTGATTTTAGCGCAAACGGCGAGAGAAGAGGCCTATCTTTTAGAGCTGTTGAAACGCGCTGAGGCAAACGCCGTTTTAGGCGCAGAGATCGTCGGCCCGGAAAGACTCCGGGAGATCGAGCCGAATGCCCGGGCGACCAAAGCGCTTTATCTTCCCCATTGCCAGATCATCGACTATCCGGCTGTGGCGAAGGAGCTCTGCGCTGAGATCCGAAACATGGGGGGAGAGATCGTCTTTGAAGAAGAAATCCGCGAGTTTGGAAAAGAAAGGGTCATCGGGTCCAAACAGGAGTACGAGAGCAAGGTCATCGTCAACTGCGCAGGCCTCCATTCCGATAAAATCGCCAAAGCCTGCCTCGGCTCGGCCGAACATCAAATCCTCCCGTTTCGTGGCGAATACTATCTCTTGCGGGATGAAAAACGGTCTCTTGTCAAAGGGCTCATCTACCCCGTCCCCGATCCGCAGTTTCCCTTCCTCGGCGTCCATCTGACGCCCATGGTCAACGGACAGGTCGAGGCGGGGCCGAATGCGGTTCTCGCCCTAGCCCGAGAAGGGTATCGCCGCACCGATTTTCGACTGCGCGATCTGGGCGACGTCCTTTCCTATCCCGGATTTTGGAAAATGGCCGGCAAATACTGGAAGGCGGGTGTCTACGAGATGGCACGCTCGGCCAGCAAACGGCTGTTTGTCAAAGATGTCCAGCGGCTCCTTCCGGCAATCAAAGACGAGGACCTTGTCCCCGGAGGGACGGGCATTCGGGCGCAGGTCGTCAAAAAAGACGGCCTCCTCATGGACGATTTCTGCATCCGGGAAGATATGCGCTCGATCCATGTCGTCAACGCACCTTCTCCCGCAGCCACCGCTTGCTTTGCCATCGGCAAAACGATCGCAGAGAAAGCGCTCTTGAGGCTTGCATGAAAACAGCCCTTGTCCACGATTGGCTTCTCTCCTCGGTGGGAGGCTCCGAAAACTGCTTTCGGGAGATCTATTCCCTCTATCCGTCGCCTGTCTACACATTGTCCTGGAATCCGGACGCCTTCCAGGAGACCGAATTGGCCGATGCCGTTGTCCACTCTTCGTTCATCGAGCGGATTCCCTGGGCGGGGAAAAAATTCAAATCCTATCTGCTGCCCCTCTTTCCCCTGGCCATTGAGCAATTCGATCTGAAAGAGTACGACCTCATCCTCTCTTCGTCGCATTGCGTCGCGAAAAGCGTCCTCTCCAATCCCGATCAGCTCCACATCTGCTACTGCTATACCCCAATGCGCTACGCATGGGACCTTTCGCCCGATTACTTTAAAGAGGCCAAGCTCGATCGAGGCGTCAAAGGCGCGTTTGCCAAGATCGCTTTGAACTACCTCCGTGGATGGGATGTCCATTCTGCAAACCGCGTCGATCATTTCGTCGCGATTTCCCACTTTGTCGCAAGGCGGATTTGGCGCGTCTATCGAAGAAAAGCCGATGTGATCTACCCTCCCGTCAATACCGATTTTTTCCGTCCGGGCGGCAAAAAGGACGAGTATTATCTCGCCGCATCGAGGCTCGTCTCGTACAAAAAGATCGATCTCCTGGTTGAGGCTTTTGCTACGATGCCCGATCGAAAGCTCATCGTCGTCGGCGACGGTCCCGAAATGGCCAAGATCAAAAAGCTCGCAGCGCCGAACATCGAACTGCTCGGCTACCAGAGCGACGCGAAACTCTTGGAGTTGATGCAACAAGCAAAAGCGTTTGTCTTTGCTGCGATTGAAGATTTCGGGATCATCCCTCTTGAAGCGATCGCAGCGGGAACCCCTGTCATTGCTCTCCGAAAAGGAGGCGTTGCCGAATTGATCGAAGAGGGAAAAACCGGTCTCTTTTTCGAAGAACAAACGATCGATTCCATCCGGGACGCCGTCGATCGCTTTGAAAAAAGAGACGGATGGGATCCGGAGCTCCTTAGGAGCCAAGCGCTCCTGTTTTCAAAAGACCGCTTCCGAAGCGAATTTCAAACCTATGTCGAAGAGAAAAAACATGCACATTCTCATCTTGGCAGGCGGAGGGGGGACGCGCCTCTGGCCGCTCTCGAGACAAGATCTCCCTAAACAGTTTCTCCGCTTCGGCAGCCCGCTCTCGCTCCTCCAACAAACGGCGAAGCGCTTTTTACAGGCCCCTATTGCAGATGAGATCGTCATCCTGACCAACGTTCATCATCAACAGTTGGTTGAAAAGCAGCTCGCCGCGATCGATCCCGAGCAAAAGATCCGCGTGCTGGTCGAGCCTGTCCGAAAAAACACCGCTCCCGCCATCGCGCTCGGCATCCGCTACCTCGAAGAGAAGAGCGGCTGCGGCGCCAACGACCCGATCCTGGTCATCCCTTCCGATCATCTACTGGAGCCCGAACAGGTTTTTTTGCGCGCTCTCGAAGAAGGCGCTCCCTATGCAATGAGCGGGGACCCCATCCTCTTCGGCATCCGCCCCACCAGACCGGAAACCGGCTACGGCTATATCCAGATCGGCGAGCAAAAGGGAAGCCTGCTTTACCGCGTCCGACGTTTCGTCGAAAAGCCGGACCGGCGGAAAGCCGAAGACTACCTCGCAAGCGGAGATTACTACTGGAATGCGGGAATCTTTCTCTTTTCCCCCCATACGTTTTGGCAAGAAGCCGCGCGCTACGCTCCCGTGCTTACGGAAACAATGCAGGGTGATTTCAAAACCTGCCTGTCGCGCTTTTCAGAAAACCTCGACATCTCGATCGATTACGCGCTTTGGGAAAAAACGGACAAAGCCGTCGTCTGCCCGCTGCCGATCAGCTGGTCTGACATCGGCTGCTGGGATAGCGTCTACGATGTTTTGAATAAAGACGGCAACCTCAATGTAAAGCTCGGAAACGTCCTTGAGATCGACACCAAGAGCAGCCTCATTTACGGCAGTCAAAAGCTGATTGCAACGATTGGGCTGGAAGATCTCCTCATCGTCGATACCGAGGACGCCATCTGCATCAGCAAAAAGGGGGAGTCGCAAAAAGTCAAAGAACTGGTCGCGCTTCTCTCAAAAGAAAAGCGGCTTGTAAAACCGCTTTACAAAAGCGAAGAATTCGAAATTTTTTCTTATGAAATCGAGCCCTTCGGCTCGCTTGTCATTTCCATTCCAGAAAATAAAGTCGCCCACTGGATCCGAGTCAGGGGCGACGCAACCGTGCGCGCGGAAGGTGAAAAAACCGTGATTGGGAATGGGTCAGAGGAGCCGGCCAAGCTACTGTTTGTCCTTCTCACCCCCGAGAATGCCGCTTACCCTTAAAATTAATAATCAAATTTTATTACAAATCGCACTACCCACATAAACATTGCTTTAACTTCAAAAAAAAACCAGAGGACAACTAAAATCTGTCGTGTTTTTAACCTAAACCGGAGAATACA
>DAIDLB010000065.1 GCA_027449725.1 Chlamydiota bacterium | reverse complement strand
AAACGGAACATCCTGGTTGCGGGCGCCTCTATGCATTCCGATGCCGAAGCCTTGCTTCTTGAACAAGGATCGGCGCAAGCGGATCTTTGGGGTATTAATCTTTATTTAAAAAAATCTCGAACTGACTGGATTGAATACGATTCTATGATCAACCTAAGGCCTTGGCAAGACAATGACACTCGCGGAGTTGAAGATCCGGTGATTCGCCAAAAAATTCGTGAAATCGTGGATTTGTTGGTAAAAGAATGACGACTGATCATTTAACAGCAGCGGCCGAAAGCTGGGCTAAATTCACTCTTGAAGAGCAGTTGGGAAATATCGGAAGCGAAGTGAGCCGGGCGATTCGCGCAGCCGATGATCCTGAATACTATTGGGGCGCTGTCTCAAGGGCCTTGGAGCTTTTTTTTCTTACAATCGCCGATCCTCGCTGGAGAAATCGATTGAAGGAAATCGTTCGTGTTAAAGAGCTGTTCTGCGCTGCTGCCTTGGGCAGCGATGAATTTAAGACAACTCTAAAAGATCTGGATACCTATTTTACTTATTTCGCACTCGTAGCTCGCGCCTCTCGAAAATAACCTTTTGTTTTTCTTTTGCATTCATTACTGTTTGTTTCTATGAATGCTATTTGTTTAAATATGATTGTTCGGAATGAAAGCAAGGCGATTCGAAGATGTCTTGCTTCGGTAAAAAACGTGATCCATTCCTGGGTCATTGTCGATACCGGTTCGACGGACGGAACGCAAGAGATTGTGCGCGAAGAGCTTTCTGATGTGCCGGGAGTTCTTTACGAGCGTCCCTGGATCGATTTTGCGGCGAACCGCAACGAAGCGCTGCAATTGGCAAAAGGGCGAGGGGAATATCTCCTTTTTATCGATGCGGACGAAGAGATTGTTTTCTCAAAAGAGTTTTTTTTTCCCCCGCTCTACAAAGATTGCTATTTCGCGGTCAAACGCCTTGACTCTTGCGAGTCGCTGACCCGTTTTCTCGTAAAGCAAAGCCTCGATTGGCGATGGGTAGGTGCTTTGCATGAGGAAATCCTATGCGAGGACGCCCGGTCGGGAAAGCTTCTCCACGGAATAGAAATTCTCGCGATCGAGGAGGATGGAAAGCGGTCCCTCGATGCGGGAAAATACCGGAAAGATCTCCTTGTCATACAGCGGGAGTTGGAGAAAGATCCTCAAAATACCCGGTATGCCACCTATTTGGGAATTACCTATGAGTGGGCCAATGAAGACGAATTGGCTCTTGCCGCTTTCGAAAAGAGGGCCTTGCTGGGAGGGTATGAAGAAGAGGTTTTTTATTCGCTCTACCGCATCGCGCATCTCCAGAGAAAACAGGGGATGAGCCCTCAGACATTCATCGAAAGCTATAAAAAAGCATATCGGAGCCGCCCGTCGCGGATCGAGCCGCTTTACTGGCTTGCTCATTACTATAGCGGCATTCAGGCATTTGAGGAGGCATACCAAATCGCGAAATTGGGAGTCGATACGCCGCTTCCGAGGACAGATGTAATCTATCTCGAGGCGCCTCTCTATCGCTATGGTCTATTGCTCCTCTTTGTCAAATGCTCTTATCAGACGGGAAGGTATTTCGAGGCGTTTAAGGCTCTTACCAGATTGGAAAAAATACCCGACTTGCCGCCGGAGAGACGGCTGCAAGTCGAAGAGGCTTTGCCCCACGTCAGGGATTTGACCAATAGGGACCGTAGCTGAGGAGTCCTTTTGTCGAGGTGGTTTCGACGATCCGGATTTCGTGGATATGGAGCGCTTTCATGACGCCGAGGACGAGGATGCAGTTTGTGAGGTTGACGCTCGCAAACGGATCGCCCAGCTCTTCATCGGTCTTATTGAGAGACGAGCGGATGAAGGCGCGCAGATCGTCGCGGGTGATCACGCCGGAACGGGTTCCGATCGGCCCTACACTATTAGCAAAGAGGCGGCCGATGCCGACGATGCTTCCATCGAGGTCGCGGATCTGTTTTTTCAATTCCGGATAGGCCCGTCTTCCTAGCTCGCGCGCTTTTGCGTCGGCGAGAAGCCACTCTTCTTCCGTCATTGGATTCGGGGACTTGACCACGGCCGGGTCTTTTCCTTGAACGTCCCGGATGATGTAGTTTTTAAAGGGAACCGATCCCATAGACTGCATGTAGACGAGGAGATCGGTTTCCTGATCTTCGGCCGCGATTTGGAAGCTGCCGGTGCCGATATCCCAAATAAGAAGGTCTTCCGGGGCGCTGCCGGAAGCGTTCGAGGCGCTATAAAAGGCAATAGCCCCCTCTTCCTTTTGAGAAATCACTCGGAGAGGGATTCCGGTTGTCTTGGCAACCGTTTCTGCAAATGCAGCCCCGTTAGATGCTTTACGGAAGGCTTCCGTGGCTACGGCGGTTACTTTCGCGACCTCGTATTGGTCTAAAATCTCTTTGATCTCGGTGAAGGTTCGAAGGCCATTTTTCTGAATCTCCTCGTTGAAGCTCCCGTCTTCGGACGCCTCTAAATAGGACTGATAGGGGACCGAGAAAGACTTTTCAAAATAAACTTTTACAATCCGGTTTGTCTTCGCATCAACGTCGGCGATGCATACTTTGGTTCCGCCGGAGCCTACGTCAACGGCGGCCCTCCGTTCGATGAGCGGTTTTTCTTCCGGAATGGCGGCGAGCAGGACGCTCTCCTGTCTCAATCGGCGGAGTCCCGCACGATGGGAGCCGATGAGTACAGGTTTGGCATCCGGTTTGTTAATTTGAGGTTGTTGTCTGTAAAAAGTTGTTGTTTTGAGTGTATTTACTTTTTTAATTTCCATTTCACCCTCTTTTTGTTGCATTATCGCTTTGTTTTTACTTAATCTCAATTTAATAAATGATTTAAATTGAGATAAAAGTGGTTTTGTGGGAAACTATCTATCTAATTGTGAGAGAAAAATGAATGTTTTAACTCTAACGTTCGATCCAGGATTGGCAACAGTGGCTCGAGACGGCACCCGGGTTGTAACGATCAACGGGAAAGAAGAGAGCCTGAATGATCTGGCAGAAAAAATATTCAAGATCGCCTGTACAGATGCGGTAGACCAGCTTACGGTAGGGCAGCGCCTCGATGGCATCCGCGTTGTAAGATTGATGAAGGACGCGTATTTAAAGACCGATCAGAAGATTCAAAACGCAAATATTTTCTTTAGAGCCTTCGTCTGGATGAAAGAGGGGATCTCTACTTTTTTTCTGCCGAATATGCGCGAGCAGATCGAGAAGGAAACAGTCATTCGGGGTTTGTTGAGTTATGAGATTAGCAGCGGGAGGATTTATAATCGCGAAGAGTCTTTAAAACTTCTCGACCCGAAACTTACGATCCAGGCACATTTTTAAACAAACCGGAGCTGCGTTGCATTCGGCTTGGGGCTTGGCGGCGCGGCCCGAAGAGCTTGTTCGAGGCCTGTAAAGCGCTTGAGCCCCTCGTTATTTGAGATCGCAATCGCGATCGCCTTTTTTGTCCCGACTAAAAAAACCTGTTTTTTTCCCCGTGTGACGGCAGTATAGAGCAGATTGCGATGCAAGAGCTTGAAGTGCGTCGTGTGGATTGGCATGACGACACAGGGGCATTCGCTTCCCTGGTATTTATGGACCGAGGCGGCGTAAGCAAGCACCAGCTCGTCGAGTTCGGAAAATTCGTAGGGAACTCTCTTGTCGTCGAAATCCACTTCGAGAAGCTCTTCTTCCATGTCCACGCTTGCAATGCGGCCGATATCGCCGTTATAGACCTTTTTATTGTAGTTGTTCTTGATTTGCATCACCTTGTCTTGCAGATGGAAGCGGCGGCCTGCGCGGTAAAAAGGGCGGTCGCTCGGGTTGAGCAGATTTTGCAGGGATTCGTTTAAAACTTCGATGCCGATCGTACCTCGCTTCATGGGAGCGAGCACCTGGATGTCGTTGACGCGGTCAAATCCGTGCTTGGAGGGGATATCTGCCGAGACGAGCTGCAAGATGACTTGCTGGATCGCCTCCGGCGTCTCTGCTTCGATGTAGTGGAAGTCGCTCGTCTCGCTGCTGTAGAGCTCAGGAAATTCCCCCTGGTTGATCCGGTGGGCGTTCGTGACGATTTTCGATCCTTTGGCCTGCCGGAAAATCTCGGTGAGCCTTGTCACGCCGATGAGAGAAGATTGGATCAGGTCGCGGAGCACCGTCCCGGGACCTACGCTCGGGAGCTGGTCGATATCGCCGACGAAAATGACGCGCGCGCTGCTCGGGATCGCTCTCAAGAGGGAAAAAAGGAGCGGCGTGTCGATCATGCTCGCTTCATCGATGATGAGGAGGTCGCAAGAGAGGGGATTGTCGCGCGAGCGTTTAAAGCCGCCCGACATCGGATCCCACTCCAATAGCGCGTGGAGGGTGAAGGCCTTCCTGTGCGTGATCTCCGACATCCGCTTGGCGGCCCGTCCGGTGGGCGCTGCGAGGAGGATCTTGTCGGTCAGTTTTGCCGTGACGGCGAGAATGGCGTTGGTGATCGTGCTTTTTCCAGTACCGGGCCCGCCCGTGATGATATGCACTTTGTCGTCGAGCGCCTTTTTGACGGCGGCTTCCTGCTGGGGGGCAAAGCGGATGTGGAGGAGATGCTGCACCCAGTCGGCCGCTTTTTCCAGATCGATGGAGCGGAGCGCCTGCTGGCTATCGACGAGGCGCTTCAAATCGCGCGCGATCCCCTGTTCATAGGCGTGGAAGGGTTTCAGCCAGAGAAACGGCTCTTCTTCGACCTTCTGTTCGACGAGGTCGCCTGCTTCAACAAGACGTTTGACTTGGGCCTCGATGAGCGCTTCCTCGACCTCTAGCATCTCTTTTGCCGCGGGGACCAGCTGCTTGAGCGGATAGCAGGTATGCCCCTCCGTCGTCAGCTCCCAGAGGACGAATTGGATTCCTGCTGAAAGCCTCTCCGGCGAGTGCTGCGGCAGCCCCAGCTTTTGGGCCAGGGTATCTGCCGTTTTAAACCCGATTCCAAAGATGTCTTTTGCGAGCTGGTACGGGTTTTTCTTCACCCGCTCGATGCTCTTGTTGCCGTAGGCTTTGAAGATCTTTTGCGCATAGGCGGGGCTGACGCCATGGGTGCGTAAAAAGATCATCACTTCGCGGATCGAGCGCTGCTCTCGCCAGCATTCGACAATTTTCTCTCTTTTTTTTTCGCCCAGGCCCTGGATTTCGAGAAGGCGGTGCGGCATCTCGTCGATGACCCGCAGTGTGTCGGTGCCGAAACGGTCGACGATCTTCTTGGCGAAAACGGGGCCGATCCCTTTGACCAGGCCCGACTCGAGATACTTTTGAATTCCCATCAGATCGGAGGGAACCTCCACCTGGCAGTCGGCTACTTCAAATTGCCGTCCGTAGGAGGGATGTGTTTTCCAGGTTCCCTGGCAAGTGACCGTCTCTCCTGGTTGGATCGAGGGGAGGGTACCGACGATGACCGTCAGTTCTTTTTTTTTCGGCTCCTTCAGACGGGCAACGGTAAAACCGTTTTCCGGCTGAGTATAGACGATGGCCTCAATGTGTCCTTGCAGGGTATCCATTTCTTCTATTCTTCATCAGGCAAGCCTTCAAAATCAATCTCATAATCGCCGGCTTCGAAGACGTCGAGGGAATCGGGGGGATCGAAATAGGCGAAATACTCGATTCGGATCCAATCGTCTTCATATTCGAGCAAGACGCCGCTATTGGAAGGGGGCTCGAAATGGGCGGTTGTTTTGTATGAACCGAACTTGCACTCGTAATAGACAAATGCGAAGTAGCGGTACCCGTTTTCCTGCGCATGCTGGGATGCTTGGGAAAAAGCGTATGTGGGAGGCAAGACCAGAAGGACGAGCGGATTGGCGGCGCGGAGGACGCGGAGATCCTCTTCGTCGAGCTTGATGATGTCTGCAGAGAGGGAACAGATCAAAAAAAGAGAGGTCAGGAGTTTATTCATCGGGAAAGGAATTTAAAGGGGACCAGTCATTTTTTGCAATTCCTTCCAGCTTTCGGCGGCGAGATCGGCCATTGCGTAGTCATAGACCCACGAATGGACATTCGATTGGATGGCGATCGGCGCTTTCCAATCGAGAGTAAAGCGGGCCAAAAGGTAACAGAGAAGCGGCCAGCCTCTCTCCAAAAACTCGGAGGCCATCCTCTCAAGGGGTTCTGCTCGCTTTGGGTCGAACGCATAGGCTTTGCAAAAGCTAGCGATCCTTTGGGCGAGGGGGAATCCAAGATGCTCTTCCATGTGGCCGATGCAGTAGAGCGCCCAAAACGTTTCTTCGGAAGGGCCAAGAAGAGCTGCTCTTTGTCGATAGGTTTCGCGGGCGAGGGCAAATTCTCCCGCGTTGCCATAGCTTTGAGCGAGATAGAAAAGGAGGCGCGGGTGGCCCGGCTGTTCGCGGAGTTTTTCTTCTAAAATCCGGGCATCGCGGAGGAATTTGCCTGCATCTTGCGTGCGGCGTCCGTCTTGTCTTTGGCAGAAATTAATCAGAGTGGGGAGCACCTCTCCAACGGCGCAGTCGTGGACGAGATGTTCGTGCAAAGCTCCTTCCCAGCGCCAGAGGGGATCGTCCCGGATGAGGAGCAGCCGGAAATGGTCGGCCGCAGGTCCTTTCGTCCTGATGAAATAGGCCTTTTTATCGAGCGACTCTTTCTCAAATCCTTCCAGAATGGCGATTTCTTCGTCGGCGTCGATAAAGAGAATGTAGTTTGCCCTGCCGCGCGCGAACTCTAGCGCCGCATTGCGGCAAGAGGCAAAATCAACCCAGGGGATTTCGTGCAGCTCTCCGGGAATCCCCTGTAAAACCTCCCGGATGATCTCTTGCGTCCCATCCTCCGATCCCGTATCGGCGATGACCCAGGTGTCGATCAACCCTTTGACCGATTCGAGGCAGTTTTGGATCGCGGAACGTTCGTCCTTTACGATCATGTTTAAACAAATCGCGTTTCTCATTCTTTTGTTTTATATTATAAAGTATATTTTAGTTATTTATTTTTATGTTTAGCGTAATGGATCCAGATTTTGATCGTGCCGCCAAGGATAACGAGAATTGCGCCGCAAACGGAGAGCAGATTTGGCGGGTTATGGAAGATAAGCCAGTCCCAAAGACCTGCGAGGATGACCGCGAAATAGAAGAAAGCGGCGAGCTTGGAGGGTGAGGCGTGCTTGTAGGCAAGAGAGCGGAAGATTTGGTTGGCGATCGAGGCGATGGCGAGAAGGGAGATCAGAATGGAGGCCCAGGACCATTTGGGACCTTCCAGCCAGATGGGTTCCTGCCTCCATAGGAAAGGAATAGCGGAGAAAACGGCGCAAAGCAAAAAGAGGTTGAAGATGCCGAGGTCGACATTTTCCTTTCTGGAGTTGATCCCAAAGACGACCTGGGAGGCCCCCTGGCTGATACCGGAGAGGAT
>DAIDLB010000064.1 GCA_027449725.1 Chlamydiota bacterium | reverse complement strand
TATTCAGAAAATTTTTGAGGCGCTGGAGTTCCCTCCAAATGGGAAAATGGGATGTTTTTTATCGCTCCAAAGACATTTAAACCTCAGTCAGTTACGATTTTTCTAGCGGGAATGGCTGGCGATCAATCAGGTTTTCTCGATTCTTCAACTTTTTTCGGTATAAAAGTAATGTAAGCGGCACGGCTCTGTACTGGACAAAAAGCTGCTGTTGCAAAACAAGGTCAACGATAAGAACGATTTAACGATATGAACGATAAGGAATATTTATCGTAACTATTCAGCCCCCCTCCTTTTTTTTCATACAAAAAGGGGGAATGAATAGGTGCTATTTATCGTTCAAGTCGTTAATCGTTCTTATCGTTGATCTTGTTTTGCAACGACAGCTTTTTGTCCGGTACAGAGGCAGCAAGTAGAAGATGCGCTAAAAATCGTGTTTGGATTGACTTAATCCGCAGGATCTTCTTCATCGAAGAAGTCGGGGGCGCCGCCGCTCGATAAGACGCGGCGCGGCTTGCTTCCTTCCGAAGGGCCGATGACGCCGTTTTCTTCCAGCTCGTCGATCAAGCTGGCGGCTCTTGCGTAGCCGATTTTCAACTTCCTTTGGAGGTAGGTCGTCGAAGCGATTTTTGTCTGCATGACAATGGTGAGGGCTTGGTCGTAGAGGGCGTCTTTTCCTTTCGGCTCTCCACCCTCGTCGAGCGGCCCCTCGACCTTCATCGTGTCGAAGGAGGGGATCAGGTAGTTCGTCTCCGATTGCAGGCTTACATGCTGGATGACGCCGTTGATGTCTTCATCGCTGATGTAGGCGCCTTGAGCGCGGAGGAGCTGCGAGGAGCCGGGCGGCAGGAAGAGGCAGTCGCCGCTGCCGAGCAGGCTCTCGGCGCCGACGTCGTCGAGGATGATCTGCGAGTTGATCCGGCTGGCGACTTTGAAGGCGATACGGCACGGGATGTTCGCCTTGATGATGCCGGTGATCACTTCGCGCGACGGCCGCTGGGTCGCCAAGATGAGGTGGATGCCGACGGCACGGGCCATCTGTGCGATCCGGGCAATTGGCGTTTCGAGATCGGCGCTCGAGACCATCATCAGGTCGGCGAACTCGTCGATCATCGCGATGATGTAGGGGAGCTGGGCCGGAATTGGGATGGCAAGCGAGCTTTCGAAATCGGGCTTTGGCTTTCTCGTGTTGAATGCCGAGATGTTCCGCAGGCCAAGCTGCTTTAAAATCTCGTAGCGCAGCGTCATCTCTTTGACAAGCCACTGAAGGGCTGCATACGCGCCATGCGCTTCCGTGATGACGGGCGCGATCATGTGGGGGAGGCGCGAGTATTGGGTCAGCTCTACTTTTTTCGGGTCGACCATGAGGAGGCGGACCTCTTCCGGCCGCGCATTCATCAGGATGGAGAGGACGATCGTGTTGATGCAAACCGATTTTCCCGATCCTGTCGCTCCCGCGATCAGGAGGTGGGGCATCCGGGAGAGGTCGGAGAAGACCGGATCTCCGCTGACCCCCTTGCCGAGGAGGATCGGGATCTGCATCTTCCGGCACTTTTGCTGGT
>DAIDLB010000063.1 GCA_027449725.1 Chlamydiota bacterium | reverse complement strand
CGTTTGCCCTCTCCATCGTCCTTCTCCTCTGGGGGCGGAAAGCCAAAGGACTGATCGGCAGACGGGAGAGCATCCTCCTCGTAGCCCTCATCTGGATCATTACCTCGGTCATTAGCGCGCTGCCGTTTTATTTCAGCAAGACGCTCGAAAATCCGGTCGACGCCTATTTCGAGGCGATGTCAGGACTGACGACAACCGGAGCGACCCTCCTCAGCCCCAAAGCCTACAGTCCGGAGACGGGCCAGGAGATCCCGATCCACTACACCAACCTCAATACGCCCACCAAAACCTATACCTACTACGGCACGGTAGCCCCGATCCGCGATCCCAACACAGGCCTTGTCCTCTACTCAGGCATCGAAGCGGTGGGCCGGCCGATCCTTCTTTGGAGAAGTTTTTTGCAGTGGATCGGCGGCATGGGGATCGTCGTCATCTTTCTTACCGTCCTTCCGGCTCTCGGCGTCGGAGGTAAATTCCTCTATCAGATCGAGGTGACGGGCCCCTTCAAAGAAGAGATCAGCCCCCGCATCCAGGAGACCGCGTCGCAGCTCTGGAAACTCTACCTCTTCTTCACTGTCCTCGAAGTCGTCCTTCTGCTCTTTTCCGATCGGACGATGCCCTTTTTCGACGCCCTCTGCATCTCATTTTCCAATATCTCGACAGGAGGGTTTTCCGTCAGAAACGCTTCCATCGCAAGCTACCACGGCGCCGCCGTTCAATGGATTGTTTTAATTTTCATGGTCCTCGGCTCCATCAACTTCGCCCTCTACTTCCACATCCTCCGCATGAAGTTTTACCGCCTCTACGTCCCCGATTTCATCCTATTCATCTTGGTCGTCCTCCTCGGCGGCATCGCCATCTCCTACATGCTGATCGGCCACGAGAACATCTCCCTCAACGGCGATGCGGGCATTTTCACCGTAGGCGCTGCCTTCAAAGAAGGCTTTTTCCAGGCGATCTCCCTGCAAACGTCGACCGGTTTTGTCACCACCGACTACGACCTCTGGCCTTTTTCTGCGCAGATGCTCCTCCTCCTCCTCATGTTCGTCGGCGGCATGTCCGGCTCAACCGCGGGCGGGATCAAGACGTCCCGCTTCTATATCCTCTATAAAATTGTTTTGAACCGCCTCGAATCGCTTTACCGGCCGGACAGCGTCCGAAAACTCCGCATCGGCCAGATGGAGGTCGACGACAAGCACGCCCTCACCTCGCTCGGATTTTTCTGCATCGCCGTCCTCTTCACCGTCGTGGGAGCTGCGATCTACGTCCTCCAAGGCATCGATCCGGAGACATCCCTCGGCCTCATCGCGAACTTCATCAACAACACCGGGACCGCCTTCCGCGCTGCCGGACCAACTACCTCGATCTGCTTTCTCGCCGATTTCGAAAAAATTTTAGCTACCTTTTGGATGCTTTTGGGCCGCTTGGAATACTATGTCGTCCTGCTCCTCTTCCTCCCTTCGTATTGGAAAGGGCGATAAATGGGTTTACCCAAATGAGCGAAATATGAGATGCTTTTGGCATTTAAACAGCAAACAGACCGGGTATGGAGGCGGATAGCATCAAACCGTTCGGGAAGTGGCGTAGTTTCTTCTGGCCGATCCACCGACAGGAACTAAAGAAATTCCTCCCCATGCTCGCGATCTTTTTTCTCATTTCTTTCAACTACAACATCCTTCGCTCTTACAAAGATACGATCATCGTCACCGCCTCCAATTCGGGCGCAGACGCGCTCCCGTTCATCAAAGTCTGGGCCGTCCTCCCGTCCGCCATCATGATGACCTTCCTCTTCACCCGCCTCGCCAACCGCTTTGACAGAGAAAAAGTTTTCTATATCGTTATGTCGATCTTCCTCGGCTTTTTCTTCCTTTATGCCTCCGTCCTCTATCCGGCAAGAGAACTGCTCCATCCGAACGGCTTCGCCGACCAGCTCCAAAGCATCCTGCCCGACGGCTGCAAAGGGCTGATCGCGATTGTCCGCAACTGGACCTTCACGCTCTTCTATGTATTTTCCGAGCTTTGGTCTACCACCGTCTTCAGCGTCCTTTTCTGGGGCTTTACGAACGAGGTAACAACAGTCCAGGAAGCCAAGCGCTACTATGGCATTTTAGGGACCGGAGGAAATATCGCAGGGATCTTTGCCGGCTCGGCCGCAGTCCTCTTCTCCGGCAACCTGCTTGCATCTTGGATCCCCTACGGAAACACCCCATGGGATCGATCGATTTTTCTTTTAACAACAGCCCTTCTCACCAGCGGTCTTCTAACAGTCTTTATTTTTCGCTGGCTGAACCGCCATGTGATCCGCCCTTCGGAAAAAAGAAGGCCCGACGTCTCGCAGCCGCCCAGGATAAAAATGTCCGTGAGGCAAAATTTTATCTATATCGCCCGTTCCAAATACCTCATCTGCATCGCCGTCATCGTCGTCACCTACAACCTGGCGATCAACCTGGTCGAGATCGCTTGGAAAAACAAGATGAAGGAGATGCTGCCCCTCCCGGCCGACTACAATTCCTATATGGGCGAAGTGATGGTCGTGATGGCGATCATCGCCACGGTCGCAGGGTTTTTAACCACAAGCAACCTCATCCGTAAATTTTCCTGGACGACCTGCGCCCTCATCACCCCGATCATCGTCGGATCGACCGGCATCCTCTTCTTTGCCGTCGTCTTGTTGCAGGAGTGGAATGTCCCCTGGTTCGCCTCTTTTTTCGGACTCTCCCCTTTGATGCTCAGCGTCACGCTCGGCTCGTTCCAAAATTGCCTGAGCAGAGCCTCAAAATACACCGTCTTCGACGCGACCAAAGAAATCGCGTTCATCCCTCTCAGCCCCCACTCGAAGCTCAAGGGAAAAGCCGCGATCGACGGGATCGGCTCGCGCATCGGCAAATCGGGAGGATCGCTCGTCTATCAGGGGCTTCTCATCATCTTTTCAACGATCGGCGCCAGCTCCCCTTATGTAGCCATCATCTTCCTCGGAGTCCTCCTCTTTTGGGGCGCCTCCATTTTCTCTCTCGGCAAGCAGTTCGACCAACTCGTCTCCGAGAAAGCAACGATCGAAGTCCCCGAAGACGACAAGCTCGAGCCGGCCCTTGCCCACACCCAACAGTAACAGCATCGATTGGGAAAGCCAGTGGGCCCAATTCGCCCCCGGCTTTAAAAACGGACGGGCGCATATCGACCTCTCTCCCTATGGGACAAAAAAACACCTTCTCCTCCAACCCGGCCCCGGGTTCGGCGATCTCTCTCATCCCACCACCTCGCTTATGCTCGCTTGCATGAGAGGGGAGATAGACGAACAGACCATTCTCGACATCGGATGCGGAAGCGGAATTCTTTCTTTGGCAGCGCTCCTCATGGGAGCGAAGAGGGCGATCGGAATCGATATCGATGAGGGAGCCCTTCGCCATGCCTGTCTGAACGCGGAGCTCAACCAACTTCAGCAAAGAACCCGTTTTTCCATTACACTGCCCAGGCGCGCAGAAGGGGTGGTCCTGATCAACATGATCCTCCTGGAGCAAAAAACGGTTTTGAAGACCATCCCGAATCTCCCTTCCCGTGCATCTCTCTGGATCGCATCGGGATTCCTGACAGAGCAGCGAAGCGCTGCGCTCTCTTTCATCCAAGAACTTGGCCTCCAACCCTTCGAAGAAAAACAAGAAGGAGAATGGTTCGCCCTGAAGTGCAAAAGAACTATTTGACACAATCCAAACAATTCCTTAACACCAGCCCCTTCTTTTAACCAAGAAGGTCATCATGAAAGCCCTAAACATTCTCGCAGCATTGCTCGTGCTTGCTACCGCGCCGGCTCTGGCGCAAGACGAATATTTCTGGACAGTTGCAGCCAATCCAAACGGAGAGGCCGTCGCAGCCTGGTCGGACAATGACAATTATGACGTACGCGCAGCAACCTATAACGGAGGAACCTGGTCTTCTTACGAAATCATTGCGAATAGCGCCAACACCTTTCCCCACCCCATCTGCCTGGCTATCGACAACGCAGGGAACATCGTTTTAATTTGGTGAGATGTATATCAGGGGGTTATTCACTCTTCTGTCAAGCTCACCGGAGAAGACTGGACAAGCGGTGTGGCGATCTCCTCGATCAGCAACTATTCTTCTGAACCGGTTCTCGCGATGGATACGGCCGGAAATGCCACTGTGGTTTGGGTTGATTATCCCCAGGGACTCCAATCCAGCACCTTGCCCGCAGGCACGACTACCTGGTCTGCGCCAACAACAATCTCTCAATAAGTTATAGGCAAAAAATGACCCTTTGGAGTGCTCCAAAGGGTCTTTATCTGTAAAGCGGATTTACATCATCCCGCCCATTCCACCCATTCCCATGCCGCCCATGCCCATATCCATCGGAGGCTGAGCGCCGGACTGTCCTTTTTTCTTCGGCTCGGGTTTGTCTGCAACAATCGCTGCAATCGTAATCAGCATGCCTGCAACGGACGCTGCGTGCATCAAGGCGCTTTTCGTTACAAGAACGGGATCGAGCACGCCGTCTTTGATCAGATCGGAAAACTGATCAGTCAATCCGTTGTAGCCAAAAGCACCTTCTTTTTCAGAGACCTTTTCGGCCACCCATTGACCGTTCTTACCGCAGTTCGTAGCAATGGCCGAAAGAGGAGCCAATGCCGCTTTCCGGACGATTTCCAAACCAATCGCCTCGTCGCCTTTCAACTGCAGCGATTTCAGCGCCTTGGACGCCCGTATCAAAGCAATGCCTCCGCCCGGAACTACTCCCTGCAAAGCTGCTGCGCGGGTTGCATGAAGAGCGTCTTCTATGCGAGCCTTCTTTTCGCCCGCTTCTGCTTCTGTCATTGCGCCCAC
>DAIDLB010000062.1 GCA_027449725.1 Chlamydiota bacterium | reverse complement strand
TTTTCATGACCCGAAAAGTATACAGTATGAAAAATTTTATTCATACCCCTCCCCTGCCCCCGTGAACGCGTACGTTTTTTTTAGCAAGTCGTTGATTGCCAATCTAAATTAAAATTATTCCTTGTCATGTGCGCTTGGATTTCACGGTTTTAGTGAGGTGTGGTTAAGTGTTTGAATAGGCAAGAATAGTTGCTATGCTTTGGACAAAATAACAGGATGAAAGAGATCGATATCAGTTCAAAGTAAAACTCTTTCGATGAATCGGAGCGAGGCCAACCCTGCGGATTGCTTCAAACGTCGCCTATAAAATAACGGAAAGATTTACTTAGCGGGGACTCCGTCCCCAACCCCCTGCTAAAGGGACAAGTCCCCTTAGAACCCCTTGTTTTTTTGTTCCACTCCGTGGAATAAGAAAATAGGGGGTTCTAAGGGGGCTCGCCCCATTAGCAGGGGGCTTTGGGGGACGGAGTCCCCCAAGATGAGGCTTATTGCTGCGGTTCGCTTTCTGGAGCGGGCGCTGCTTGTTGAGTTTGAGCTGCGCCGACGAACTGCTCGCGGATCTTCGTCGCTTTACCCGACTTGCCTCGGAGATAGTAGAGTTTCGCTCTGCGGACTTTGCCGGAGCGGACAACTTCGACTTCTGCGATGCGGGGGCTGTGAAGGAGGAATACCCTCTCCATGCTCGATCCGTAGGCGTTGCGGTAGAGAGTGAAGGTTTCGGAGAGTCCTGCGCCTTTCTTTGCGATGACGATGCCTGTGAAGGCCTGGATCCTCTCCTTGTCTCCCTCGATGATGCGGGTTTGGACGCGGATGGTATCGCCGATGTTGAATTTCGGACAATTTTTCTTCAGATAAGAACTCTCAAGTTCTTCAATGACTGCTATGCGGCTCACGATTCTTCTCCTTTCACTAATTCGGGTCTTACCCGAACTGTTTTTTTTCTTGCTTGGGCTCTTCGCCACTGTTCAATTTTTTGGTGGTCTCCCTGTCGCAACACCTCAGGGACCTCCATCCCCTCGAATACCACGGGGCGCGTAAAGTGGGGGGCGTCAAAATGCCCCGACTCTTCAAACGAATCCTTTTGCGCCGCCTCCGGATGGCCGATAACCCCTTCGACAAAGCGAAGGACCGCATCGACGAGGACGATGGCAGCTGCGCATCCATTTGTCAGCACGTAGTCGCCGATGCTGATCTCTTCATCGACCTCTTTTTCTATCACCCTCTCGTCTACGCCCTCGTAGTGGCCGCAGAGGAGGATCAGGTGGGGCTGCTTCGCCAGCTCACGGCATTTGGCTGCAGTGAGCGGCTTTCCCTGCGGAGAGAGGTAGATCACATGCGCCCCCTCTTTCTTAACGCTACGGATCGCTCCTGCAACCGGCTCCGGAGCCATCACCATTCCGGGTCCCCCGCCAAACGGACGATCATCGACCTTCTTGTGCCGGTTTTCCGAAAAATCGCGGATGTCGACAAGGTTGATCGCTACAAGCCCTTTCTCGATCGCCCGGCCGATGATGCTGACATCAAACGGCCCTTTGAAGTAACCGGGAAAGAGCGAGAGGATATCGATCAACATCTACTTCTTTAACTTGGCTCGCAAACGCGCTCTTGCGGCTGTTTTTTTCGCGGACATCTGCAGGGCAACCTCGGGCGCGGTCTTTTTCACGAGCGTCTTGACGCGGTCGCTGATCTGCGCGCCGTTGTCCAGCCAATACTGAAGGCGGGTCAAGTCGAGATGCAAATTCTTCGCTTCTTCCGCGTGGGGATTATACCAGCCGAGCTTCTCTACGTATTTTCCATCGCGGGGGCTCCGCTCGTCGGTTACGACTACGCGGAAGGTCTGCCTGTTTTTGGCGCCTTGCTGCCTCATGCGAATCACTAATGCCATAATTTCAATTCCTTCTTACATATTCATCATATCGCCCAGGCCCATCTTCTTGGCCTGCGCTTTCATATTCGGCATGCTTTTAAAAAGCTGCTTAATCCGTTTGAATCCCTTGACCATCCGGTTCACATCGTCGATATGGACGCCGCTGCCGGCCTGGATTCTCTTTCTTCTGCTAAAGGTCAGTTCATGCTTCTCCTGCCGCTCTTGAGGCGTCATCGAGAGGATCATCGCCTCGAGCTTGCTAAACTCTTTTTCGGAGAAGTCGAGATCTCCCAAAGCGCCCATCCCGGGCAACATCTTCAAGATGCTCTTGAGCGACCCCATCTTCCGGACCATCGACATCTGCTTCAAATAGTCGTCATAGGTAAATGACGCCTTGCGGAGCTTCGCTTCGAGCTCTTCGCTTTGCTTCTCGTCGAAGGCATCTTGCGCCTTCTTCACGAGGTTGATCACATCGCCCATGCCAAGGATCCGATCGGCCATGGAGCGGGGATTAAAGATCTGAAAATCGGCGCTCTTTTCCCCGACGCCCTCGAACTTAAGCGGCTTTCCGGTCACTTCACGGATCGAGATCGCAGCCCCTGCCCGGGCATTGCCGTCGAGCATCGTGAGGATCGACCCCGTGATTTGCACCCGTTTGTCGAACTCTGCCGCCGTCCGGACCGCATCCTGCCCCGTCGCTGCGTTGGCGACAAAGAGTATCTCCCGCGGCGAAAGTTCTTTCTTCAATACCTCCAGCTCTTCCATCAACTCTTCGTCGAGGTGAAGGCGCCCTGCCGTATCGACGAGAAGGACGTTGTAGTCCCCTTCTTTCGCCGCTTCCATCGCTTTGCGGGCGACTCTCAAAGGATTCGTCTCGCCGGGCATCGCAAAAACGGAAACTCCGATCGCCTCCCCCAATTTTTGGAGCTGGTCAACGGCCGCAGGCCTCTGCAAATCGCAGGCAGCCATAAGTACGCGCTTTTGCTTTTCATTCTTGCCGATGTAGGCTGCCAGTTTGGCGCAGGTCGTAGTCTTACCGGACCCTTGCAGACCGCAGAGCATTACCACCGAAATCTTGCCATTGAGGTCGAGCGCAGCCTCCTCCGTCCCCATGAACGCGGCAAGCTCCTCATGGACAAGCTTGATGAACTGCTGTCCGGGAGAGACCGACTTGAGGACAGCCGAGCCGATCACTTTTTCCCGGACCCTCTTCACAAATTCGCCGACGACGCCATAATTGACGTCGGCGTCGAGAAGAGCGAGCCGCACCTGCCTCACCGCGTCGGAAATATTCTCTTCGGAGAGAACCTTTTTCCCGCGCAAAGTGGCGAAAACGGATTGAAGTTTATCGGTCAGTCCCTGAAACATATTTTTACAAAAGCCAAAATGGGTCTTTTTAGTGTACTAGAATAGAGGAAAAAATCATTCGATTTCAAGGAAAAAGAAACGATCCTTGCCAGCCCAGTCTTTTAGGAGCCTGCTCCGGCGCCAGGGAAGGGGGCTAAAAATCTCTTGAACCCCCTTCCCCTGCGCCTCTCCGATCTCAAAAAAGATCTGTGCACCCGGGCGTAAAAAGGGGGGCAGCTCACGGGCAATCCTCTCGTAAAACTCGAATCCCCTCTCGCCGCCCAAAAGAGCTCCCTTCGGCTCGAAGTCGCGCACGCCGGGGTCGAGCGCTTCATATTCCTGTTTTGAAACATAGGGTGGATTGCAAAAGATGAAATCCGCCTTTTCTCCAAAAAAAGGTTCTAAAAGATCTCCTTGCCGAAGATCGACAGCCAGCCCGTTGATCTCGGCATTTTTTTTTGCCACAGCCAGCGCCTTCGGACAAATGTCTGAAAGGGAGACGGCCAGATCGGGGAGGGCTTTTTTTAAACTGAGGCCGATGCATCCCGATCCCGTGCAAAGATCCCACAGGGTTTTCCCCGCAAGAGATCGTTCGCCCAGTTTTTTTACCGCCAAATCAACGAGGATCTCGGTTTCCGGCCTGGGGATGAGGACATCGGGCGTAATCGCAAGACGACAATGATAGAATTCCACTTCGCCTAAAATCTGTTCGAGCGGCTCTCCGGCTGCGCGCCGCTTCAAGAGGGGGCGGACCGCTTCGAGTTCCTTTTCAACCAGAGGCCGGTCGTGCTGAAGATAGAGATCCATCCGCTTGACGCCGAGGACAGAAGAGAGGATCTCTTCAACACAGCGCCTCGGCTTGGAAAGGCCCCTTTCCGCCAAAAACGTCGTGGAGAGGGCCAAAATCTCGGCAATCGTCTTCACTCTTTGAGCTTCTCCTGATAGAAATGGGAAACGAGCGCTCCGGTCAATTCGTCGAGGTCTCCCTCCATGATCCGGTCGAGCTTATAGAGCGTCAGATCGATCCGGTGGTCGGTCACCCGGTTTTGCGGATAATTATAGGTACGGATCCTCTCCGAGCGGTCCCCGCTCCCTACCTGGGAAGAGCGGAGAGAGGCCATCTCCTGCTCGCTTTTCCGCCTCTGCTCTTCGGCGATCTTAGCCGAAAGGAGGCGCATCGCCTTGTCCCGGTTTTTATGCTGGCTTCTCTCGTCCTGACAGGCGACGACCGTTCCCGTCGGCAAGTGGGTGATCCGGACAGCCGAGTCGGTGGTATTGACGTGCTGGCCGCCTGCGCCGGAAGAGCGGTAGGTGTCGATCTTAAGATCCTTTTCATCGATGTGGATCTCTTCTTCATTCGGCTCCATCAAGACGGCGACCGTCACTGCCGAGGTGTGCACCCTCCCCTGCGTCTCGGTATCGGGAACCCGCTGGACGCGGTGGCCTCCAGCCTCAAACTGCATCAGCCGGAAGACGAACTGGCCGGACAACGAAAAAATGTATTCCTTGTAGCCGCCGAGTTCCGCGGGCGATGCGGAGAGCACCTCGGCTTTCCACCCCTTGGAATCGGCATAGTTGCGGTACATCCGGGCGCAATCGGCGGCGAAGAGAGCCGCCTCTTCTCCTCCGGTGCCTGCACGGATCTCGAGGATGATGTTCCGGCTGTCCCGGGGGTCGGGAGGGACGAGGAGAGTCTGGATCTTCTGGCGAAGACCCCCTTCCCTCGCCTCAAGCTGAACGAGTTCGTCCTTCGCCATCTGCAAGAGCTCGGGATCTTTTTCCATGGCCAGCATCGACCTGCTCTCCAAAGCTTCTTTTTGGACGAGCTGGAGCAGATCCCATGCCTCCTTAAGTTCGGAGAGCTGGGCATGCTCCTGGGTCAGGAGGCGATACGACTTCTGGTCAGCCACGGAGTCGGGCTGGCCAAGCGCCTGTTCAACCTCATGCAGCCGAAGGAGTAGCTTTTCGATCTTTTCTTCCATGGGAAGAGAATCTACTTCTTCTTCGCTTTGGTCTTGGCTTTTTTAGCCTCTTCCTGCTTCTCCTGGCTCTCCTTCTCCTGTTCACGCTTACGCTGGTATTTCTTCGTGAACTTGTCTACGCGCCCTTCCGTATCAATGAACTGGGTCGCTTTGGTAAAGAAGGGATGGGAGGCCGAAGAGACGGGAACGCGTACCACAGGGTACTCTTTT
>DAIDLB010000061.1 GCA_027449725.1 Chlamydiota bacterium | reverse complement strand
AAAGAGATCCATGAGCAACCCTCCACCGTGCAAAAAGCGCTCCTCGGCCGCATGGACAAAGAAGCCTCCTCGGTTCACCTCGACCTCAACCTCTCCGAAGAAAAGCTCAGCCATCTCCGCCACATCTGGCTCCTCGGCTGCGGCACCTCCGCCCACGCAGGCTGGCTTGGCACGCTCTTCTTCGAAGATCTCGTCCGAATTCCCTCGACGATGGAGATCGCCTCCGAAGCCCGCTACCGCAACCCCATCCTCACCTACGACACCCTCGTCGTCGCCATCAGCCAGTCCGGCGAGACGGCCGACACCCTCGCAGCCATGCGCGAGGCTAAGCGGCGCGGCACAAGCATCCTCGGCGTCTGCAACATCAAGAACTCCGCCATCAGCCGCGAAGCCGACAGCACGCTCTATCTCAATGCCGGCCCCGAAGTCAGCGTCTGCTCTACCAAAGCCTTCACCTCCCAGATCAGCGTCCTCGCCCTCTTCGCCCTTCACCTCGCCAAGATCAAAGGGATGAGCGCCTCTCAGCTCCGCTACTATCTCGCCGAGCTCGAAAAGGTCCCCGGCCAGATCCAACAAGTCCTTGCCCGCGCCTCCCAGCTCCAGGCCATCGCCAAAAAATACGCCCGCTACGAGGACTTCTTCTTCCTCGGACGCCGCTACATGCTCCCGACAGCCATGGAAGCCGCCCTCAAGCTCAAAGAAATCTCCTACGTCAACGCCAACGGCTATCCCGCAGGCGAGCTCAAGCACGGCGCCATCGCCCTCATCAGCGACACCTTCCCCGTCATCGCTTTCTGCGCCAACATCCAAACCCACCAAAAGATCGCCTCCAACCTCATGGAGGTCAAAGCCCGCGGCGCCCCCGTCTTCGCCTTCGCCCCCGAAGGGATGGACAACATCGCCTCCATCGCCGACGACGTCTTCTGGCTCCCTCCAGCCATCGACCCCTTCGCCCCCTTCGCCTCCACCGTCGCAGGCCAGCTCTTCGCCTACTACATCGCCCTCGAGCGCGGCTGCGAAATCGACCAACCCCGCAACCTCGCCAAATCTGTCACAGTAGAGTAAGGGCTCCGCCCTTACGATCCCGCCAAAGGGCACGCCCTTTGGAAACCCATTGTTTTTATGCGAACGCACGTTGTGCGTTTGCATAAAAAGAAAAGGATTCTAAAGGACGCAGTCCTTTAGCGGGTTGTTAAGGGCTCCGCCCTTAAAGTTCTTTACTCGGGCAGCGCGATTTGTTATGGGAACAGACTTGGGGGACTCTCGTGTCGAAGAAGGCAATTGCAATTGCGATTTTGGTTGTCGGGGTTGTGGTTTTTTTGCCGCAGATCCTATCGACGACGGTTGGCAAGCGGTTTTTCATCCATACGCTTGAGAGAAAGACCGGCAGCGAGGCGGGGGTAGAGAAGCTGAGGCTTTCCTGGTTTGGCCCGCAGGAGGCGAGCGGGATTTCGCTCCGGGGCGAGGGGTATGAGGGGGCGATTGAGCGAGTGCAGGCGGAGACGCCTCTTTGGAAGTTTGGCGAGCTGCTCAAGCCGGAGAACCTGTTCGGATTTAAGGGCAATTTGAGTGTGCAGGGGGCGGCATTTAAGTTTCAGCCCGATGCGGTCATCGAGGGGGTGAATGCTTCTTTTCGGCTGCATGAAGATGCGGCGGATTTTACGGCGTCGGGACAGAGTTCGGTTGGAGGAGAGGACGGTTCGTTTTCGATTCAGGGGCATGTAGACCGGGGCTTTTCTTTGCAGGGGGAGATGAGCGCGTTTCCGACGGTGGCCCTCGCCCACTATTTGGCCATGGGCCAAGATGTCGATCGGGATGCGCTGCTCGAAATTGTGGGGGCGAGCTTTTCTTTGAAGGGCTTTGCGACGATGGAGGAGGGGAAGGGATCTTGCGATCTGTCGCTTCATGCGCCGAACGGCGATGTCGAGATCAGGGGCAATTTGAAAGAGGATTTGTTTACCCTGAGCGAGCCGCTTCGCGGGACAATCCGGCTGACGCCTCTTTTGGCAAAGCGTATTTTGCAGGGGGTCAATCCGCTCTTTGTGACGGGGATTTCGTCGGAAAATCCGATCCAGTTCCGGGTGGAGACACGGGGATTTAAGCTGTTTTTGGCTAGGCCTTTTAAGTGGAATAGCATCCAGATCGGCGCCGGCATGATCGATATGGGTAAGATCCGCTGCGCGAATGGGAGCTCGCTCGGAGCTCTCATCAGCATGCTGAAGAATAGCCCCCTGACCAAGACGAAGGAGATGACGGTCTGGTTTACCCCCCTCTTCTTTAAGCTGGAAAATGGGGTGCTGCAGACCGGAAGGATGGATGCCCTGGCTGCCAAGAGCGTCCGTTTTTGTACCTGGGGCAATATTGATCTGGTGAAGGATAAGCTCGACATGACGCTCGGGTTGACCGCCGAGACGCTGCAGAGGGCGTTTGGGTTGAAGAGGATCGCCGATAGCTATGTATTAAAAATTCCAATTACCGGCTCGATCCAGGATCCAAAGGTGGG
>DAIDLB010000060.1 GCA_027449725.1 Chlamydiota bacterium | reverse complement strand
ATTCACAAAACCTGACGGAGTGCGGTATATAACTCCCATAAAATGAGCGTAGTGTAGTACAACGTAAAGATTTTACTGACCAGAGAAAGATAAGCTCATAAAAATTTTACATTGCGCGCAAGATCTTCAGAATGCTATCCTTTCTCCTTTTTCGGAAGCCTGGGAGGTTTATGGGATTTGTTCGAGAGGTTGAGCGAGAGTTTAGGGAGGTCTGGTCTAATTACCAACCGGGAATGACCGAGCTCACGGGGCTTCGAGAAATGGGAGCGAGTCTAACATTTCTTGCGATATCGTCCATTTGGTCTCTTGTGGATCCATATGGAACTGCCATAAAGGGAGTGGTGAGACCTCCAGGCCCGTTTCAGTGCGTGGTAATTGGCGTGCAGGAAACTGCGTTGAGTTTGGTCAAATTGACGGCTCCCATCATTGCCGGAGTGGGCTATCTAGCATACAAAAACTGTTACTAATCAGGGGAGGACTTGTGGGAGTGTCTAATCGGCTTGCAGCGGACGCCAAACAGATTTGGGATAATTACTATCCATTCTATACCGAAGCGAGCGGGTGTTTGGATTTGGCGGGAGCGGCGCTTTGCTTTTTTTCAGTATGCAGAACAAAAACTTTTGACGAGGAATGCGGGATGGACTTCATCATCACCCGTCAAAGCTGCATGTCCGAATCAGCAAAGCTGTTCACAACGGGCGTATCAAAGCTCGCTCTGCCGATGATCCTCACAAGCGCCTATCTGATATACAAAAGCTATGCTTAATCGAGCATCTGATCGGCCAGCTCTTTCGCCAGTTTTCCGTCGACGGTGTTATTGATCTTCATGACGCTTTTCATCACCATGCCGAGATCTTTTTTCGTCTTGGCCCCGGAGTCGGCGATCGCCTTCTCCACGATTTTTTGAGTCTCTTCCCGCGAGAGCGCTTGGGGGAGGAATTCCTGGATGATGACCAGTTCTTGCTCAAGCTGCCGAACCATTTCCGGACGGCTTGCGGCCTGTTCTTTCGCTTCGACGAGGCTGTTGTAGTAGGTCTTAAACAACTTGATCACTTCTGCATCGGGAAGGGTCGCGCGCGCATCCACAGCCAGAATTTTGGATTTGAGCATGCGGAGCGTATTGAGACGGATCTGCTCTTGATTGCGGATTGCTTCCTTAATTCCCTGATTGATCGTTTCGATGATCGTCATAGTGTACCTTTTTATATCCGAAAAAGAGCTTAGAGGTCGGCTCCGAATTTTGCAAGGCCGGAGCTTGTTCGCAGTGCAGAAAATTCCAGAAGCCTAATGCAGGACTGTATCCCTGTCCGGAGCCTATCTCAAATTTTTCTTGAGCAAAAGCATTTCCCCGACTAGAATCCCCTGCCTTATTCAAAAAGGAGTGTTTTTATGATTCGAACTGCTTGCCGCGCTTTTACAACAT
Source organism: Chlamydiota bacterium (assembly GCA_027449725.1). GTDB lineage: Bacteria > Chlamydiota > Chlamydiia > Chlamydiales > SM23-39 > JAKBAE01. The sequence goes on along the minus strand of DAIDLB010000060.1, from coordinate 2,649 downwards.
GGACCCGTCAAGGGTGGCTCGACGAAGCCAAATCGATCCAAAATAGACTGGAAGTGCTTGAAACACAGATTTATCAACGTCAACTGAATAAACCTGCCTTTGAGGCTGTATTCCGCCAGATCAGCGAAAATATAGGGTCTCTAAACAAAGTGCAGTTCAAGGAAGGGGAGGCTCCCATGTATCAGGGCGAGGTGATCGGAGAGCTCTATGAAAGCGCAGAGCGGATACGGGAAACGGGAAAAAAGATTTTCTGGGATGTAAAATATTAGCATTTAGAAGTGTAGTGGCGAAGTGAGCGACGCCAGAACCAATTGGCGAGGAAAAGCGAGCTTGCCGCTGCGGCCAGGAGGGTCAGGATCGGCCAGGGAGTGAAAGGATCGACGATCACGCGGGTGGGGACGCTTGCGATCATACCCACGGGAATCACCAGTAAGATGAAGTAGCGCATGCCCGGGCCATAGACGCGATCGGGACGCGTTCCCAGCTTGAAGAGCCCCATAAAGAGCTCAAAGAACGATTCCGCGCGGACCATGAGAAGCGCCGTTGTGACGACGGCCAGCCGGATCGAATAGAAAATGCTCAAACCCGCCGGAACGACGATTAGAAGGAGCCAGCAGCGGGACCAGGTGAATGGGGGGCCTAGCTGGGAAAAGCTCCAGCCGAGCCAGATAAGGGCGAATAAGACGTTGAGAAAAAACCCCCACTGCACCCTCGGCAGCATCATGAGGCATTGCGTGCTCACCGGCTTCGTCAGGGCAAGGTCGAGATCTCCTCGTGAGAGCCTTTCATTGAAGCTGTCGAAATTATGGGCGAATAAGACCATGTGGAGCGCATCGACAAGAAAAAGAACGCCTAAAAAGACGCGCGTTTCGGCGAGGTTCCAGCCGCCGAGCGCTTCCAAATGAAGGTAGAGGGCCTCGAAGAGGGCGATTTGGACGCCATACCAAAGGATATCGTTAAAAAATTGCGTCAGCAGATTGACCTTTTGCTGCAAGTCGGCAATCGCGCTGAGCTTGAAGAAGATTTTTTCCAGACGGAAGATTTTGCCGATCATGCTCCTGTCCCTCCATAGCTCTTCAGTCCAAGCCTCCAGAGAAAGCGGGCGAGGAGGCCCAAAAAGAGGATGCCTATTGCAAGAGAGAGAAAGCCCAGGTGGAAAGCGGAGGAATCGATCCGCCCCGAGATATAGGCTGCGGGAAGATAGACGCCGCAGCTGGACGGGAGGAGAACTAGCCATTTGCTGACCGCTTTGGGGAAGAGGTCCAGGGGCACAATTTCGCCCGTCAAAAACCAGAGGATCATGTTTTTCGTCGTATTGAGGCTGTAGATATGATCGAAAAAGAAGGCCAGGCTTGCAATTGCTACATTGAGTGTATGGATGAACACCAGATAGCATAGTCCCATCAAGAGGGCAGGGAGGAACCGCTCCCAAAGAAGAGGGAGATCCCAAAGATAGGCGAGAGAGAGGATTAGGGGTACGGAGAGAGCGAGCGTTGAGAGCTTGAAGCTGAGGAGCTGTCCGAGCTGGTATTCGTAGAAGGAGCCGGGGCGCACCAAGTGCGCGTTTACCTGTCCGCTATTGATCTCTTGGATCATGACCCTCTCGAAGCGCCAGTTGGCGGCTCCGAGCTGGAGCATCAGCCAAAGAAGATAGGTCAAATACTGGGGAGCCGTGAAGCCGCCGATTTCGGTAAGGCCCGAGATCGCAAAACAGCCGAGCCAAAAGGCCGCTTCGATCAAAAATGAGAGCGGAGGCCCGATGAGGACGTCGATAAAAAAATTCAAGCGGTATTCCAGCTTTGCTCTAACGCCGAGCTTTAGATAGGCCAGATTCCTTTTCCAGGAAGTTGCGAATGACATGCTCAAAATCGGGTTCTTCAATTTTTAGGTCTTTGAGAAGTTTGGTTGCCGTCAGCGCTTTCAACGCCTCGACAAGCTCGCTCGCAGGAAAGGAATGATCGGAGGTGAGCGCTCCTTTCGGCGCGAGGATCTTCGAGCCGAACAAAAGCGGCTCCGGCAGCGGATCGGTAAAATCGGCGACGATCCGTTTCGTGGAAGGTGTTTCGGCCATGAACCGCTCGACGGTCCCGTCGTAGACGATGGCGCCCCGGCTCATCAAGAGAAGTCTGTCCGCAAGCTGGGCGATGTCATCCATGTAGTGACTCGTCAAAAGGATCGTGATGCCGCGCCCCTTCAGCTCTTCCAGGATAAATTGCCGGATACTGTTTTGCGCCACAACGTCGAGGCCGATGGTCGGCTCGTCCAAAAAGAGGATTTCCGGCGAATGGAGAAGCGATCCGATCAGTTCCATCTTCATCCTCTCGCCCAAACTCAAACGCCGGAGCGGAGTATGGAGGACATGAACGCAGTCGAGCCGCTCTGCGAGCTCTTGGATCCTCTTTTCTGTAGAAGCCTCATCGAGGTCGTAGATTGCGATGAGAAGCTCAAAGCTGTCTGTAGCCGCAAGATCCCACCAAAGCTGGTTTTTTTGTCCCAGGAGAAGGCTGATCTTTCGGAGAAACGGATTTTTTCGCTCATGCGGAGTAAATCCGAGAACCTCAACGCTTCCCGACGTTGGAAAGATCAGGCCCGAAAGGAGTTTGAGAAGAGTGGTTTTACCGGCGCCGTTTGCGCCGACCAGGCCGACGA
>DAIDLB010000059.1 GCA_027449725.1 Chlamydiota bacterium | reverse complement strand
AAAGCGGCCAAAATAATCCTCAAAATCGACGAAGCTACGTTTGTGGACAGTCTCTGAGAGAGTATTACCCGCCTCTGGAACTCATCTTCATCTCATCCCAGCGTCGGAGTTCCGCTTGAAGTACTTGGGCGAAGGCCTCTTTTGTGTTTCCTTCGGACTGGGCTTTGGATGATTTGTCTTGCAGCTTGGTCTGTTTGATGTTGACGATCGCATCGTAACTTTTCACAGAACCGCTCTTGTGCAGGCTGAACAGTTCGCCGACTTTGGGGGCGAAGCTCGATATGTTCTGGATCCACGACTGGTCGTTTTTATGAGTCCAGGCAAAGGAAGCTGTGAAGAAGACAACTCCCATGACAGCGGTTGCGAGGGTCCAGTTCCCCTGGTCTGACAACTTGTCCGCGGACAGATGGGTATACATCTTGATCTCCTTCTCTGTGGAAACCACTTCCTTCCTGTCGTTTTGGGAAATCTGCGAAAACGTCACATAGACGCACGCTACGAGCTTGGCGAGGCGGCGGAGGAAGGAACTTGTTTCCTCATCGTCATGAAGCTTCAGTTGGTCTGTAGAAACTGAATCAATAGAATCTAATGAAATACTCATGCTAAGGCCATTGTTGTTGGGCGGCGAGCGCCATTTTAATCACTTTGTTCAGTTCTTTAGAAAGAGCGAACTGTTTTTGAATTTCCGCTGTATCCATTGCGATCTCTGTTTGGACGTGGAGCGTTTTTTCCGCGGCGAGCTTTAGAGAGACCTGGATTCTCGACGAGTGGTAGAAATGGTAGCCTTCTCCCGCTTTGATCGCGCCCTGCATTCCGCTTGTTGCCAGCTCAAACCCGACCCCTATGCGTCCCAAGACTTCGTTCATCAGCTTTTCGTACATGCACACATGGTATGCATTCCACGCGCCGGCAAAGGAAAGGGCGATCGAAACGAAGAGCAACGCACCTCTGGCCGCTTGCTCGATCCGAACCTGCTTTTCATGGGACGTGGTGATATAAGAGGCCGCCCAGCGCCATGCGCCCGAGTCGCTTCCGATCCGATTGATCAGACCGATGAAGCCGGAAGCGGCGAAAAAGAGCGCCGTGGCAGCGCTTGCTCCACTGGCAAAGCATGCTGCGCCAAGAACGATCGAGCCGGAGTAGCCCACATATTCCGTAAGGGCTTGCCAGGCGCTCCACTTCGCTTGCGCTTGAAGAGCCTCGGCATGTTCGTGCAGCATCTTGATTTTTTCGGCATTGAACGCTTCCAGGCGCTTGAGATCGCTCTTGATCTCGCGGCCGAGATGGTCTCCCTCTTTTTCAAGGGTTTTCGAGAGCTCTGCCTGGAGCTCTATCAGCCTTGTCATGTAGTGGGGTTTGGCCGCAGGAGAAAACGGGTGCAGGATGTCGGCCCAGATCCCCTCTGGCGGAGCTTTGGAGGGTGAGAGACTCGAATCTCCCGAGACGCCGAGAGGTGTCGGCGCCGGAAGAGAAAAACCGGCCGGAACCTCTGCAAGCAGAGGAGCTTTTTCAATTCGTAGAAACATGTTCAAGCCAGCTTTAAGTTTTGGATGACGCGGGTGAGCCTATAGTTTTCTTCGGATTTTTTCGCGCAATCCAGCACTGTCTGAAGCACCTGAATGTCTACCTGAATTTCAGTAGCCATAAGAACCTGCAGATCGGTTTTCACACGTTCGGTATGCGCGCTGATCGTCGCTTTGATTTCTGCGAGCCGCTCGCGGGACAACTTCGTCTCTTTCTCGGGAAGGATATCCATCCCCTTTGCCTTGAGCTTCTGGAAAATCTCCCGGATTTCCGGTGTGATTGCCTTTTCGTTTTCGTTATCCGAATAAAGGGACAGTTTCCCATTCAAATCGACGAGAAGGTCGATCGAATTTCGAAAATCAGTCGCCTTGGTAATGTTATCGTTGATTTTTTTGTTTTGGGCTTTGTCGTAGGTTAACGCAGCCTCGATCATCATTTTAACGGGGTTCCGATTGATGGTTTTAGCGGCCGACTGAATGCGGTCCAGCTGGTCTTTTTCCCCAGCTGAGAGCGGTGAGCGATTCGTCCCCAATGCTCCTGCGTTGGTTCCCTCGTTGAGTTCAATTCCCTCGATTCCCATAAAGTGCTCCCCTCTCTTGTTTTTAAGGACGGCTATCATAGAGGAGAAGGGGCATTTTTACAAGTCGTATGAAAATTTTGATTTTCAGCTGGACATGCTCAGTAGTTGTAGTTCCATTTTAGGGTGAACTTTCCCTGTTCTTCCTGCTGCATCGATTCGGCTTCGATGACGAGGCCGTTCGAAAGGTCGATTTCAACAGAGAGGTTGGTCGTATCCTTTTCCGTTCCCTGGGATACGGAGACGAGGACGCCGCGGGTCACATATTTACCGACCTGGAGCGAGTAGGCCTCAGCCCCTTCTTCGCCGACCGGGGCCGCTACGATGCGGAGGCGGTCTACGCCGATCGAGCGGCGGGTGCTATCAAAGACGTCGGAGCTTCCTCCGGAGAGCGAAGAGAGGGAGTTGACGATCTGCGCCGCCTGGATGGCGCTGATGTCCGACATGTCCTGACCGAAGAGAAGGTAGGAGATGATTGAGCCCATCGGCAGGGGCGGCGTGGAGTGGAAGGAGAGTTGCGGTGCGTTGAGGAAGCCTTTGAGGCGGGCAATGAGGATGAGGTTTTGCACCTGCATGCGGGCGGCGATGTTGAGGATCGGCATCTCTTTGGGCCGACCGGTGAAGGTGAGGGACCCTTCCGTCAGCTCAAACGTCCTCCCCGCAAAGGTAAACCCGCCGCTCAGCATGCTCAGAGCCCCCTTGGCCTCGATGGCCGAATAGGTGCCGCCGATCTGGAAATCGCCTTTCCACTCCGACTCAAGCCCTCTTCCCGAGATATAAACTCCTTCGGGGGCCAAGATGCGGTAGTCGAAGAAGATCGGGTAGCGGTTTATCTTTTCGGTTTTGGCCATTGGAAGCGGTTTGATCAGGTTGACGTAGTGGACCTGGAGATCGGGAAAGGTCGGTGGGATGCGGTCCGGGATCGACATGTCGCCCTCGAGGACAACGGCTTGGCCGGTGAGCCGCGCCGAATCGATGTCTCCGGTGATTTGGATGGCTCCCCCCGCTTCGAGCTTCATCCAGGCGAGATCGGTTGTGTTGAGGCGCGAGAATGTTCCATCGAAGCGGAACGGGAACCTGTTTTGGTGGACGAGGGACAGGTCGCCCGAGAGAGAAAAACTCCCCTTGTTCTGGCTGTCTTTGGCCGTCAGCGACCGGAGGATGAGAGAGCTCTTATCGGCCAAGATATCCGCCTGCAGATGCTTGAGCTCAAGCCCTGTGACATAGTTTTCATAGGTGCCGTTTTCCAGCCGGCAGCTTCCCTGTAAAAGCGGCTTTCCGAGAGGCCCTCTCAAAGAGAGGTCGCAGGCGGCGTTTCCTTCGAGGCGCTGAGGTCCGATGTCGAAAAAATCGAGGATCTCTTCGATCCGTCCATGGAAGGCGAGGTGCGCTTTGGCCGGTTTTGTTTCGGAGA